>JANQHT010000062.1 GCA_028282545.1 Spirochaetales bacterium | reverse complement strand
GCATGAGCAGTCCCTTGACTTCCGAACCGCTTATCACTAGATCCGTACGTGAGGCATCCACGACCTTTCAACTAGATCCTTACGTGAGGCACTTAGGCGCCCCGGGCGCTACCCAGCAGTTCGCATGGTGGAGATCACATACCCTTGGACCGGTTCGAAGAACACAACGCTGGGCTTCGCTGCGCTGCAGAGACGCGTTTTGTTCTTCGTTCCGAAGGCAGGTGCCATGTACGTCAATCGGCTATGTGATCTTCATAATGAGAACTACCTGTTTTTTGCCATAGGAACATTCGTCGGAGGGCTCGTCGCCCTCCTCCATACTGAGAGTTGCTAGGCGCTACTGTCTTCCTGGAGGAACTCGACCGCTTTTAACCACTTGTACGTGTTGCCCCGGGGGTCTACTGTGGTCAAACGGAAAAGGTCATCCGCCACGTAGAACTCCAGCTTCTCGTTGTTCTGGATGTTGATGCCTTCGATGTCCCGTACCGCGAACGAGATCTCTTCCGCGCCGGGAACATCAAAGACGAGGCGATCCGGGTGCAACCGCACCGTACCGACCCCCACCTCGTCCAGCGGCTGCGTTTTGAACCCCCGCTGAATTCGTACCGAACGCTCCTCAAGTATTGTCGCCCCGGAACGTACGGCCGATTCCACGTGGGCGGCAAGTTGTTCGAGCTGCCAATCGTTCCACGCTCGTGCGTCGCTAAAAACCAGCGGACCCCGTCGTTGTTCGAAATACCCAAACCTGTTGACGGCAACGGTATGGCCGCACGAACTGCATTCGACCCGCCGCCTGGACGAGCGAAGCGTATGAAACGAACCACAGGCGGGGCAGACAAAGAGAAGGCGCTCCAGGTACTCCGCCAAGTGCGGCCCCAGGACGGGCCGCATCTCATCCCGCTGGTCATCAAAAACGTTCTGGTGGAGTTTGTTCGTCAGAAATGTTTCCACCTCTTCCAGGGACATCTGCTTGAGCTGCTGCGTATCGAGGACGCGATCGTATCGAATGGTCACGCTGTTTCTGCGCGGGCGCGGCGACCAACGGGGCCACGCGAAGTACGCGCCGTAGATCTTGGCCGTCACTACCGGTATCTTGAGCGACTTCACCAGTTTGAACGTTGATTTGACGATCGGGAGGTTGTATCCGTCCCAGGAAGTCTGCCCCTCCGGGAACACCCCGATGATACCGTTCCGTCGCTTGATGCCGACGATGTTCTTGACCGTCTCCAGATCCGAGACAGCCTTTGTCTTCGGAACTGCGCCGACCAGTCCCAGGATCATCGACACAAAGCGGTTCCTGAACTGGGAGTCCGACACCACGTACTGGATCGGTACGTTCGCCACAATGCTGACCAGGAAGGGATCAACAACGGACGCGTGGTTTGCGAGCAATAGGAACGGCCGGGGCGTCTTGCGGATTGCATCGACATTTTCACCGCGGGGATGGAAGAAAAACGCAAACACCGGCCACGCGACGATTCTCAGGAAGCGGTAGATGTACCGCGACGTTCTGATCCGTCGCTTCGCCCGCTGCGCGTCCCGCCGCCGTCGTCTCCGTGCACGCCCCTCGTCGCTCATCCGCTCTCCTTCCCACGGAATTTGGTGAACGGATAGTATACGCGTATGGTTTCGAAAGTGGAATCCCGAGTCCTGACCACCCTTGAGCGCCTCGTTGCGGGAACGGTTCTCTGCGTTGCCGCCATGGTCGGGTTGTACATTGCCCTTGTCGGCGGCGTGTCGGTTCTGCCCATAGAAGCGGGCGACCTCTTTCTGCTGGCAACTCTGGTCGCCCAACTGGTATGGGGCGTGGCGATCGTTCGACCCGGCGCGCAAGCGATTCCGCTTTTGCGTCTGGGTCGAGGTGCGGAAGTCCTCTTCTTTGCCGGGCTTGCCCTCTTTCTCTTCGCCTTTATTTTTGCCAGCAACGCCAACATGGACTACGTCCAGCGATTTGTTGCCGCCGGCGGGAACGTCCAACTGGCGCCCGATACTACCCAGGAGCGCTGGATCGCTGTACGGAGGTACTCACCGTCACTGGCAGCCGCGATCGTTCTGTACGGCATGGCGTTTTTTCGCGGCCTGGGCCGGGACGGTGGAATCCTCCTCGTTCTGGCGAGCATCGCGCTTTCGGTCGTGAGTTATCCCTCCTTCGTCGCAACCGAGGGGATCGGTGCCGTTGGGTGGGTCATGCTGGTTCCGCTTTTTGTTGCATTGCGCCGGGCCACCGCCGCGCGCCACGTCTGGTACCTGCTGCTCTACGGGCTCTTTTTCACCTTGCTCGGGAACTACTGGCTGGGTACGTTCAGCCTCGTTTCGCTCCAGACGGTTGGTATCATCTTTTTCGTGTACTATCTCCTCTTCGGCGTTGTCACCGCACTGCTGCGCGGGTATGTGGGGAAGTGGTCGTGGCTCTTCTACCCGGCGGTGTGGACCCTCTTTGAGTTCGCCCGCAGTTCCGGGTTTCTCGGGTATCCCTGGCTCCTGACAGGTCATACCCAGTACCGCTTCCTGCCCGCGATTCAGTACGCCTCCCTTGGAGGGGTATGGCTGGTATCGTTCCTGGTCATTCTTGTGAACGCTGCGATCGCCGAATCGCTTGTCCTGCGAACGCGGCGGAAGGTGATCGTGGCGGTGATCACGGCGGCGGCAATCGTTCTAGTGGGGCTGGCACAGATGAATCCCCGCCTGGACGCGCACGGGAATGCACGGGTGGCGTTGATTCAACAGAACAGCGATCCCCGCAAACACGAATACGAACGGACTCTCGAGTCACTTCAGCGCCTGACGAACGAAACGCTTCCCGAAAAACCGGATCTCGTGGTGTGGTCGGAGACAGCGTTTGTTCCGAACATCCGCCGCTGGTCGCAGGAGGACCCCGAGCGCAGGCGCCTGGCACGGTTGGTGCACGAATTTCTCGAGTACCAGCGCTCGATCGGTACATGGCTGGTCACCGGGAATGACGACTATCGTCGCGTGCTCGACGATACCGGGCGTGAAACGGAACGGCTGAACTACAACGCCGCCGTCCTTTTTGACCCCCAGGGGAGACGGATCGATACGTACCACAAGATCAAACTCGTTCCCTTCACGGAGCACTTCCCGTACGAAGAGCAACTCCCCTGGGTGTACAGCCTTCTCCAGGACTTTGACGTTGCCTTTTGGGAGCCCGGCGAGGAGCGCGTGGTTTTCCGTCACCCGAAGTTCGCCTTTGCCACCCCGATCTGTTTCGAAGATGTCTTCCCCGGGGAAGTACGCAAGTTCGCCCTGGCCGGGGCACAGGTCATTGTCAACATCTCCAACGACTACTGGTCGCTCACCGAGGTGGCGGCAACGCAGCATTTTGCCGGGGGGCTTTTTCGGGCCGTGGAGCTCCGGATGCCCCTGGTCCGCGCCACCGCTTCCGGGGTCACCGCGTACGTTGACCCCGTAGGACGGGTCATCGGGGCCGTTCCGCAGTACTCCGAGGAGTTCATCGTCGTAGATGTCGCCGTGGAAACCGGGGACACCCTGTACCGGCGATGGGGTGACTGGTTCCCCCTTTTCTGCGCGGTTCTCCTGGTAGCCCTGCTCGCCGGAAACGTCTATGGTGGCAGGCGGGAGGAGTGATGTGACGAAGAGTACCTTCCGCATCGCCGTGGTGAGCGGCAAACTCGGAGGCGTTGACGGCGTGTCGCTGGAGGTCGACAAGTGGATCAGCGTACTCGAGGAGCTGGGTCATACGGTGCTCACCATCGCCGGCAACTACGTTCGTGACCTGGAGACGATTCCCACCGACCGGCAAATCGAAATCCCGGACATCCGGTTCGACAGTGAGTTTCAGCACCAGGTGGAACTCCAGGTGTTCCCCCACATGTGGCGTAGGCCCCCCCACCCGAGCAGGGAGGAGCTGCAGCGCATCTCGGAACGCCTCGAGACGGCGGGGAAGGAACTCTCTTCCGAGTTCCACGATCTCGTGAAGGAACATGAGATCGACGTCGTTATCGGGCAGAACACCAACGCGATGCCGATGACGCTCCTCGGCGGCGTTGCCATGTACCACCTCGCGACGGACCACCGCGTGGCGACCATTTTTCACCACCACGACTTCTGGTGGGAGCGAAGCCGGTTCAGCAACAGTCGTATTGAATCACTCCTGAACCGCATTATGCCGCCGGTCGACCTGGGCATCGAACACGTCGTTATATCGAGCTACGCCGCCCACATCCTGACCTCGTTGAAACGAGTCCAGCCGCACGTGATTCCGAACTGCGAAGACTTCGAGCGGCCCGTCCAGCGCGACGATTACAACGGACGGTTCCGCGCCGATTTCGGGTTCGACGAGCGCGACATCCTCGTGGTGCAACCAACGCGCATCGTCCCGCGCAAGCGAATTGAAGACTCGGTCAACCTCGTCGGACGTTTGCAGCGGCGCTATCCGGACCTCGTCCACCGATTGAAGTTCATCGTGTCGCTCTACCAGGGCGACGAACCGGACCAGGACTACATCGAGCTGATCAAGGCGACGGCCGGGAAGAATGACGTAGATCTCCACCTCATCAGCGACCGTGTCAGCAGCGTTCGCACCACCGATGAGGCGGGCAACCGCCTCTACACCAACCGCGACGTCCTGGCAAACGCCGACCTGGTAACGTACCTTCCCGTCTGGGAGGGGTTTGGGAACGCCTTGCTGGAGGCGGTGGCCGCACGGGTGCCCATCGTGACCACCACCTACCTGGTCTACAAGACGGACATCATGACCAGTGGGTTACGGAACATCGAGATCAGGGATCGCTACGATGACCAAGGTAGCCTCGTGGTCGACGACCATGTGCTCGACGCGATTCATCGCGTCGTTACCCACCCCGACGTTCGGCGCGAAATGGTGGACCACAACTACGCAGTCGGGAGACGGGAGTTTGGTCTGTCGCGGCTCAGGAATCGCCTGGAACTCGTGTTCAGCGAGTACGGTGATGAGATCCGCGCCTCGCGGAAGCGTCTGTCCAAGAGCAAGGCGCGCTACTCCGTGTAGCGTCGCCGCCTAATCGTACGTTTCCACCTTGGGCGCGCGGTTGGCGTAGCGACGGAGCACATAGAGTACGATGATCCCCGCCGCCGCCATGAGTAGGCTCAACACTTGGCCGGTAGTCAGGTTAAACGGGGACAGCAGCAGCCAACGGGGATTGCCCGCCGGTCCCAGTTCGATGACAAAATCGAGTTCCGCGTCGGGCTGTCGGAAGTACTCGGCGAGGAACCGTGCGATCGCGTAGCCGATCAGGTAGAGCCCGATCATGAACCCGGGATAGGGTCGCCGTTTCCTGAACACAAACCACATTACGGCCCACAGAACCACGCCCTCCAGGAACGCCTCGTAGAGTTGCGATGGATGGCGCGGGAGGTTCACGAACGTGAGATCCTTGATGTCCAAGCCGATTTTCTCCGCCAGTGCGCGTACCGCGGGATGGGTAGTGGGTACGCGCTCCGCGTTGGGGAATACTATCGCCCATGGGGCCGCGCTGATTCGACCGTAGAGTTCGCCGTTGATGAAGTTGCCGAGTCGACCAAAGGTGTATCCCAAGGGAACGGCGGTCACGACCATATCGCCGAACTCCAGCACACTTAGCTTTCGACGCCGGCAGTACACGATGAAACCGACTACCGCCCCGGTGAGTCCGCCGTGGTAGCTCATTCCCTGGATACCGGTGAAGTTCATCTCTTCATCGAAGGGCCAAAAAATAAGCCACGGCTTTCGCAGGTAGTACCCGGTGGGGTCGTAGATGGTTGTCGCAAAGATGCGTGAACCCAGGAGAAGGCCGATGATCGTCCAGAAGAACAGGTTAGCCACGTCATCCCGTTCCACCACGATCCCGCGTTCGGCGATCTGGCGCAGGGTAAGTAGGTACGCAACCGTAAAAGCCAACAGGTACATCATACCGTACCAGTGAAAGGGGAGACCTGGAATGATGACGGGCGAAAGCCACTCCGGAAAGTGGATGTACTGGTACACTTACGACGCCTCCTTGAGGTCTTTCACGGTAATGATCCCGTTGCGCGGATCAAACTCCACCAGTATCCCCTTTCTGTCGGCGGTTATTTCGTGGGTACGGCCGTGGCTCTCGAAAACCGTTCCCGCGTGCACCGTCTCGGTAACGACTACCTTGCTGGGGTAGTGTTCCTCGAATCGTTCGCGTAGCGTGAACAACCGGAGTCCACGTTTTTCCAGGAGTTTCAGCAGGTTTACCTTTTCAGCGCGGAACTTCTCCAGGGCCCCCGAGTTTCCTTCCCGTTGTTTTGTCCGCATCTCCCGGTCCACCTGCCCGATGCGATTCTTCACCTTGCCGATCTCCTTTTCCTCCTTCTCGATCAGATCAGATATGAGGTAATCCTGCCCGAAGGATATCTGCGTCTTGATGCCTCGTTCCGTGCCGATGCTGCGAACCGAGAAGCCGTTCCTGGATCGAACGGTGCCGCCCACGATGCGTCCCTGGTCACCCTGGAACCGGAGGGCGCCGTTGCATTTCACACGGCAACGGACGAGGGCGGACTTGAGAATCATGTCTCCTACCGTCATGACCGTTGCCAGCTCTGCAAAGGCCGTCATTACCCGCTTTTTGCTGCGCAGAATAGCCTTTCCCGCACCTTTGACGCCGAGGTTCACGGTGATGTCGCCGTCGGCCGAAAGAAGCGCTGCTTCGACCGCGCCGGCCACGGAGATGTCCCCGCCGGAAACGACGTAGAATCCGCTCTTTACCGTGCCGGCGATCTCCACGGAGCCGGAGAACTTGATGTTGCCCACGCCCATGTCAACGTCACCGGCTACGACGTGGACGGTGCGGATTTCGATCCGGTTCTTCTCAGCGAGCAGCTCGCCGGCGTTTTCCGCCGTAAAGAGCGTCCCGCCGTCCTCTTCGTCAGTTCGCGTCACGCCTTCGCCGTGTTCGATCGGGATTCCGGTGTCGGTCGTTGCGGGTATCGCATTCCCCGTTACGTCGGTTCCGTCCTTCGCCTTGGTCTTCGACGGCAATACGCGGCAGATCTGCTGCCCCGCTTTGACTGAGGTGATCGTGTTCCGGGTTCGATAGTCGGCGCTGCCGTCCTTTCGAATCCGTACGCCCGTATTCTTCGCGAGTTCAACGAGCCACTCCACCTGGTGGTCCTGTTGATGTATGGGTTCCTCAGCCCGCGCGATGGGAATGCCCCGCACCTCCGTTCCCGAAGACGCCGCGGCGATCACCTTTTCCAGGGCGTCCCGATCAATCCCAAAGGTCACACCCGCGTCGGCGAGTGCGGAGTCGACCATGTCGCGGCCGATTCGTGTTCCTCCGCCTTTTCCGTCGATTAGGGTGATCCGCGCCTCCCGCTTGTCTTCCGCCACGTCCACCGTTGCCACCGCCTCGACCTGGGGGCGAACGCGGAAGTGCAACGTTCCGTCGATGTCGGCGTAGTCGAGCACCCCGTCACAGGCTGCCACGATGATGGTCTCTTTCCGTTCGAGGTTCTCGTACAGCTCGAAAGGCGGTAGTTTCCCGGGGGGCGCAACGATCTGAACCCCGTATACGTCCACACCGTTCTCGCCGGGTGTTTCCGGTTCGATTGAAATCACGAGTGATTCCTGATGGACCATTGCGCTCTTCTGGATCACTTCCGGCGGGAAAACGTCAAATGACTCCGGGGCGTCCGGGTCGACCCGTTCGGACACCTCGTTCCGGAGCCTGGCGACCATCTCTCGCGTCTTATTCTCCGGTCCGTACGTGATTTCTACCTTGATGTCACGATCGGGACCCGGCGTTGCGGAGGTCCCCTCGGCGAGAACGTATCCGGTGAGGTCAAACTCGGGGCCCTGGAAGAACTCGGTGATATCGCTCTTGATCTTGTCGAAATTGAGTCCCTTGATCCCGCTGTTCTTTATGGCGCTACCGACCTCTTTTAAATTGAGACGGCGGCCGCGCCCTTTTCCCTTGTGAAGATTGAGGTAGGCTACGAGCTTATCTTCCGGGACGTCTATATCGAAAGAGGAGTCGCGGGAGGTGCTGAGAGAGTGGCCTTTGAGGTCGGTGCCGTTCCGGACCGCCTCGGCAATGACCTCATCGACCTCCGCTGCATCCAGAAGCGAGTCATCCGGGTACTCCAACTCGGCAACGGCCGTGAGGATCTCTCCGCCCTCCGGTACGGGAGCCTCGGGACTACCCACGCGCATGTCGAGCAGAGCCGTGGCACGGTCCTCGCTCAGGCGAACGCTCCATTCGTGTTTCGCAAATCGGACGAGATCGACCCAGTTCTTGCCGATCCGGACAAAGCCCGTTTCGGATGCAACCATGTTCGCTTCCCGGCGTTCCACGTTTGTCCCGTGGTAAAAATGGGGATCGGCGAGTTGCTTCGCCGGTACCGTTGTGCCGCGAACAGATTTCCCCGGGACCCCGGGCTCCTGCGGTTGTACCGATCCGATAACGGTGCCGGCTGTGGCGTATCCCCGCTGAACCACATCGGGACTGACGTAGACGCGTTCTTTTCTCGTTACCGTTTCTGCGTATTCCACCGTCTCGATTCGCGGTTTTCCAAAGGGCCCCTTTGGTTTTTTTTTCACCTCTTTGGTTTTGGTGACCCTGTCCTGGATGGTGCGGTTGATATCCGGTTTGGGCGCCTTTGCGAACACCACCTCGGCAACGCCGGTGAGGTCCGGTGGGATATCGAGTGCCTCCCACGAGACGGATTCCGCTTTCGGGGCGATCGGAGGTATGCCCTCTTTGACCGCAATGCCGATCTCACCCGTTGCTCTCTCGGCACTCTCGAGGAAGGTGTCGATCGCTTCGTCGGAAACGAGAGACGCGAGACCACGCTCGTCAAGGAGCGCCCGGATACGATCACCGGTCCATTTGTCTCCGTCGGCGCTCCTGTCGAACCGAAAAACAAGCGCCGTTTCGTCCTCCGTAAGCTCCACGCTCAGGACGCCGGTAACACTCTTATCCATCGAACCCCTGCTCGATCGCTTTCCTGATTTTGGCTTTGTAGAGCTGGTTCTGGCGACGGAGCTGCGTTATTTCGAAGTGCTGGTTCTTGACGGTTTCCACCAAGTCCCCGGTACTGAGCGCGCCCGTGTGCAGAAGGTCTTCAACGTACTGGACCTTCGTCGTGAAGTCCGATTCCGCCTCCGCCTCTGCCACGTCAAATGAGTCGTCCACCTCTTCAAGATCGAGCGGCTGGTCGCCGTCTTCATTAACGTGAACCAGCTTGTCCGCAACGCGGTTGATCGCCTGCGACAAGAGCGAGTTGGGTTTGTACGCCAGGATCGGGAGGCGCGCGTTCAGCGCGGTGTCCTGGAGTTCGTCGCGGTAGACGATCCCCAGGTGGAGCAGTTCCGTACTCAGGTACTGTTGGCACGAACGGCGAAGCCGTTGCACCTTCTCCGCGTCGGTTGGATCCTCGATCATGTTGAAGATGAGTTGCGGCCGAAAGCGGCGCAGGTTGTCCCGGATCTGACGGGCGTGTTCGGGATCTACCGATTCGATCTCATCCAGGATCACGCGAATGTAAGGGCTCGGCCGCGCTCGGTCACCACGGAAGAGGTCATCCAGGTATCGACCGGCCACCGATTTGCGCGGAACGGACTGGTGCATGATTCGGAACACGGCGTTCTTGATAAAGAGGTACGCGTTGACGGTAGCCGTCGGTGTCGGGCTGCTGACTACAACGCCCTGGCTGGACATGAGAAAGAAGTCCAGAATCGCGTGCGCCGTTCCGGCGCCAAGATCCATGATGAGAACATCGGCATCGAGTTTCTGCAGATTGCGCGTCAGGCGCCGTCGTTCGGTGACGGATATGTTCGCCAGACCGGGAATCTCCGCATCCCCCGCAAGAAAGGTGAGGTTCCGGTAATCCGTCTCTTGCAGGAGGGATGCGAAATCGATGTCCGAATTCGCCAGGTACGTACCGATCGCGGCTCTGCGACCGGTATGACCCAGGATGAGGTGTAGGTTGGATCCGCCCAGATCGAGGTCTGCCAACACCACTCGATGTCCGGAGCGAGATAGCGAAATCGCGAGATTGGCCGCCAGAAGAGACTTGCCGACACCACCCTTGCCTCCGGCAATGGGTACGATCCGCATCTATTCCTCCTCGATCTCTATCGTGTCCACTTCGGGAAGACTGGGCGGTACCACCGGTTCCGGTGGTACCGCCGGCTGCCGTTCAGCGTCTACGCTCGATAGTACCAGAAAGGCAAGTGCGATTGCATCCAGGAATGCGATGCCGGCGAGGAGCACCAGCGTTCGAACCGAGACAATTCCGCCGCCGGGCAGAACAGCGTAGATCGACGCGCCGAGTTCGACGCTCTTGCCGACGCGGAGCACTTGGTGTAGTGGATTGCAAACCGAGAGCGCCTTGAGAACCGCCAGAACTGACATGACAACCGCCGCGCCGCCGAAAGCGACCATCCCGCGCACAACGGCCGGCCCTGAGGTTTCGGACGCGACAAACGCCACGAAGAGGCCCAGTACCACGAATCTGAGCAGCTGGTAGACCGCCAGCACGGCAAACATGAGCCTCTTTCCAGACACGATCGCGGGCAAGTCTAGGGCAGCAGGTTGTTGTCGTCAACCTCCTGTCATTACAATATTGGCAGGAGGCTTTGATGTTCCGTCATCGTTCCCATTCCCGGCGCGTGCTCTGGGCCGCGTTATGGGCTGCCGCTTTCATCGCTGTGGCCGCCGTTGTTGTTCCCCCCGCGGTTGCCCAGGGCCGCCAGTCGCGTAGCGATCGCGCGCTGAGCCTCTTTGAACAGGTCTACCGCTTCATCCAGGACAGCTACGTCGATGAGATAGATCCGGATCAGTTGATCGAAGGCGCCCTGAATGGGATGTTCGAGAGTCTCGACGATCCACACTCCGCGTACCTGGTACCCGACCAGATGCGCGGGCTCACCGACACCACCAGCGGCGAGTTCGGCGGTGTCGGCTTGTTCATCAGCAAACCCTATGTGGAAGACGGCTCCGGGGAGTACATCGAGATAGTTTCGCCCATCGAGGACACGCCGGCCTACCGCGCCGGGTTGCGCGCAGGCGACCTCATCCTGGATGTGGAGGGCACGTCTACGGCGGACATTTCGACGGATGAAACGGTCGATCTCCTCCGGGGTCGTCCCGGTTCCGAGGTCCAGATCACGGTTCTTCGCGGGGAGGACCTGGAGTTTCCCGTTACACTTGAACGGGCGATGATTCAAGTACCCACCGTGAAGATGGACATGATCGGGGATATCGGATTTCTGCGCATCATCCAGTTCACGCCGTATACGGACGATCGCGTCCGTGAAGCGATCGGTTTCTTCGAAGCGCGCGGATATACCAGTCTGATCATCGACCTCCGTACGAATCCCGGCGGTCTCCTGACGGGTGTCGTGGACGTGGCGGACCTCTTCTTTGACGGCGGTTTGGTGGTCGAAACGCGTGGCCGCGTTGCCTCAGAGAATCAGCGCTTCACCGCGCGCTCCGGTCGCGAGGTGCCGCCGGACCTCCCGATCGTGGTGCTTATCGACGACGGCTCAGCCTCCGCCGCGGAGATCCTGGCGGCGGCGCTCAAGGACCGGGATCGTGCCCTCTTGATGGGGCAGAGGAGCTACGGAAAGGGGTCCGTCCAGCAAGTTCGTACCGTGGGCGAGGGTGGCTTCCGGTTGACCATGGCACGCTACTACACTCCCAGCGGTGCAGATATCGACAAGGTCGGCGTATCCCCGGACATTGAGGTAACCGAGCCGGAGTTGACCGAAGAGGAACAGGAGTCGTACGCCCGTCTCCGTCGTGAACGGCAGATCGAGGAGTTTGTGGACCGCGAAACGAACCCGACCGGTACGGAGATCGAACGCTTTGTCTCGGATCTCCGCGGTGACGGTATCGCTCTGAACGATCGGTACCTGAACCGCCTCATCCGGATCGAGGTCAATCAGAAACTCAACCGGACCGAGGTCTACGATCTCGATTACGACATCGTGCTGCAGCGCGCCGTTGATGAAATCAATCGTCTTGCCGGCGAATGAAGCAACTCCTCCTTCCGGTTGACCTGGCGGCGGGGGAACTCGTTGCGATAACCGGCGTTCCGTTTCACCACCTCTGTCGCGTTCGTCGCGCCGGCGCGGGCGATACCTTTGTGGCCCGCGGGCGGTCCGGTCGGGCTTTCACGGCCGTTCTCGAGTCGGTGTCCGACGACACGGGACGTGCACGAATCGTGGCGCCCCTCACCGAGGATACGCCGGCATCCACTTCGGGGGCCTCTGTTCGGTTGTTTGTCGCGCCTCTGAAGGGCCGTCGCACCGACGGCGTCATTCGACAGGTCACCGAGTTGGGCGTGACGGAGGTCGGTGTTATTCACACCGAGCGGTGCGTTGCCCGCGTGGAGAGGGGCTCCTGGGAGACGCGCCGTCGTCGCTGGGAGGCGATCACCCGGGAAGCGGTTGAACAATCCGGCCGTACGACGCTGCCGCGCGTACTGGAACCGCTCGAGTTCCATTCGATGGTCGAACAATATAACGGCGGAGTTCTCCTGCATGAGCGGGACGGCGAGTCCTCCTCTCCCGCCGGGTCCAACGATATCACGCTGGCGGTCGGTCCGGAGGGGGGCTTTGCCGATCGCGAGATCCAATCCGCCCTCGAATGGGGCTGGACCGTCGTAACGCTTCCCCTGCCGGTGCTGCGCGCGGAGACCGCGGCAATTGTGGCTGGAACGCTTGCGATGCTCACAGCGAACCAATACAGTATCGGTCTACCGGAGAACAGGGATTGAGCACCTTTGATACCGTACCGTTGTTTAACGTCCCGATCGTGAGCGATCAGCCCGACCGGGTTGTGACCTCACTCGGCACCGATCCACATGACGATCCACGCCGCCTCGTCTTTGTGAACGCCTGGGACGTGTGCCGCCTCTTTACCGTTGGTCGTAAGCGGTCCCACCTCGCCGACGGATCAGCGATCGTTGTGGCCGGTTCATCGCCGGCGGCGTGGTTCATTCGGTTCGGTACAGGGCGCGCCGTGCCCGTCTTCGACCGCTTTCACACGGTAGTACGCTGCCTGACGGGTGCGGAATCGCGCAACGCCCGCGTCTTCCTCCTGGGCCATCGCGTGGACCACCTGCAGCGGATCGAGGCCAACTTCCGGTCCACCTTTCCCGCGCTCCAAGTTGCAGGGCGGTCCGTGGTCGCGTGGAACTCGATCGATTCGGTCCAGGTGGGTATCCGAAAGAGCGGTTCCCATTACGTGCTCGCCGGTCTTGTCGGCAGACGCTCCGAGCGATGGCTTGGTGACAACTTCCAGACCTTTGGCCCCGCCCTCACCGTGAACGCCTTCGAGGTATTCCAACGCATGATCGGGGAGACGCGGCGCTTACGACTGTGGCGCATCCTCCGGCTGCCCGCCTACCTCGTCCTGCTCGTTGCGCTCCTGATCCACCGAATCCGTCGTCGGGGCGGCTGAGTACACCTCCAAGGTGTAGTACTCGTACAGTTCTTGTAGGGTAATCCTGAATCGAAGGAGAAAGAGCCACGCGAAGAGGTAACGTCCAGGCGGCGTGTAGAGGAGGATCCCCAGGATGTCACCGGCGAAACCGGGCAACAGAAGCAGGACCGCCGCCGTTACCGTACCGGCGAGGCGCGCGTAGTCGTAGGGTACAAAGGTGCCGGCGATGCTCCCTCGTCGAATACGCTCCAGGTGCGTGTGGATTGAACTCCCTATGATAACCGCCGCGATGATCGCCGTTCCCGCCTCGGCCGCCAGCGCCAGGTAGACCCCCCATCGCCGGGCGACCCGCACAAGGAGCCAACCATCCGCCAGGAGCAGCAGTCCGAACAGCAGCAGGCCCGAGAAGAACCTGAACAGTTGATCCCGGGATGTCATGTAGATCAGCGGATTCGGGAGCACCCTGCGATTGTAACGCGATCGACCGCACCGTGTTGACAGATTTTAAAACAGGAGATTACTGTATGAGAAATTGAAAAAAGTCTATATCGTAAGCGACGACCACGATTGCATCGACAAGGCGTCCCTTCTCATTGAACCGGCGTTCACCCTCTGTGTGCTCCGGTCACCGGAGAAGATAGACGTCATCGGTCCCGACACAGCCTGCGTCATTCTGGATGAGTCGATCAGCGGTGAACACACGATCGCACTTATCTCGGATCTCACCTCCCGGGTTCGGGACGTACCGCTCGTTGTCTGCCTTGAACGCAACGACGTTGCCACGGCGGTCCGCTACACGCAGCGCGGTGCTACGGATTGCATCGTGAAACCGGTTGACACCGTTGCGTTCAGTGCGGTCCTCGCCCGAACCTTTCTCGTATCCAGTCGCGTCGCATCCCGTGACGAGACATCGTTGGTTGCCGAAAGCGGGATAGTCGGGAGCGACACGGCCACCGTATCGTTGCGCCGAACCGTGGCTCGCGTTGCCCAGGCAACGAGCACCGTCCTGATTCATGGCGAAAGCGGCGTAGGCAAAGAGATCGTTGCCCAGGCGATCCATCGACTATCCAAGCGGTCGGACCGGCCTATCGTCGCGGTGAACTGCTCAGCGATTCCCGACACGCTGTTCGAATCGGAGTTGTTTGGTGTTGAACGGGGAGCTTTCACCGGCGCCCTGTCGCGGCCCGGCCTTTTCGCCGCTGCCGACGGCGGCACACTGTTTCTCGACGAGATCGGTGATCTCCGGAGTGAGAACCAGGCCAAGCTCCTGCGGGCGCTGGAAGAGAAGCGGGTGACGCCACTGGGCTCGACTCGGACGCGCAGCTTCGACGTCCGAATCGTCTGCGCCACACACCGGAACCTGCTCGAGCGCGTCCGGGCGGGACGGTTTCGTAAGGATCTCTACTATCGGATCAGCGCCGCCCACGTCTCGATTCTTCCCCTTCGCTCCCGTCCCGGTGACATCGAAGACTTGGTGGAACACTTCTATCTGAGCAGGCAACGGCCGGCGCCGAACGTTTCGCCGGGTGCGCGGGACAAACTTCTGAGCCACTCCTGGCCGGGGAATGTTCGCGAGTTGTTCAATGTGCTCGAACGGAGAGATATCCTGTCGACCGGTGATCGCATCGCCGCGTGCGAACTTGAGTTTGATCCGGTCTAATTCACCCGGGCGCGGCTATCGAGTGCGGGCGTCGTAGGCAACGATGAGCGGAACCAAGCGTCCCTGGTCGTCGGGGGTCACGTCATAGATCGTCCCGGCCACGATGATCTCGCTGTTGCGAATGATCTGTCCGGGAACGGGTTCGCGCGGCGGACGTTCGGGAACGCGCTCCGCAAACTCCGGGCCCATCATGACGATGTAAGCGCGGTTGATATCCACGGCGTCCAGGCCTATCCATCGTCCCCCCACCAGTTCAACTTCGGCGTAGAAGTCGTTTGGGTCCGGGCTGTACACCATGGCGGATGCAACGGTCCCGTCGACAACGATGATCCGATCCTGATACTCGTCAAGTCGCCCCGTTTCGATCGCGGCGTTCAACTCCTCCAGGGACGTTCCGAAATCAACCAGCGATGCAAACTCCTCGGGAGTGAGCGGGAGGGGCGCGTCCTGGGCCCACAACGGCATCGTTGACAGCACAACGATCGTAACCAACGCGGCGCGTTTCATAGCGTCAGTATAGTACGTCCCTGTACAGGTGATCAAATTGTCTCGTAGAGTGGAATCGTGGAAGGCAGAGCCGCTCCGATCGGTGACTCCCGGAGCCTCGTTGTGGGCGGTAGCGGCGGAATCGGCCGGGCCCTGAGCCGTGCCCTGGCCGGTGCCGGTTCTCACGTTGTGTGCCACGGCGCCCGGACGGAACGGGTCGACGCGGTGGTGAGCGAGATCCGTGGGACCGGCGGGACGGCGGATGCCTTCCCCTGGCCGATCGACGGCGTCACCCCCTTTACAAACGAACTCCGTTCGAGATTCGATTCGGCGTGTTTTGACATCGTCGTCGTATCGTATGGACCGGTTCTCTACGCTCCGCTCGGGGAAACCTCCGCCCAAGAGTGGGAACGGCTGGCACTCCACAACGTTGCGCTGCCCGGCGCGCTGGTATCCCTCTTGCTGCCGGGTATGGTCGAACGGGGACGGGGACGCTTTGTTCTGCTCGGTGGCACCGACACGGGCAGAATCAGATCGTTCGGCATCCTGCCGGCGTACGCCGCTGCAAAGACCGCCGTGAGCGCGCTCTGTGCGTCGGCCGCGGAGACGGTGCGCGGGAGCGGCGTCTCGGTGTTCCTCTACCTGCCGGGCTTCGTCGACACGGAGTATGTGACGCCGGCGCAACGGAAACGACTGGTGAGACTTGCCCCGGAGGGCAAACTCGAGACGCCCGAGGAGGTCGCCCGGAGGCTTTTGGATCTTATCCGCCGGCCCTCGGATCAAACCAACGGTCGGTTTTTTTCATCCTGACCATGTGGGAATCGACGGAGAAGTGCGACATAGTGTATGGTGTATCGTTTGACAATACTCTGAGCGCCGTCTACTATTTAGGCAAGCTGTAAGGTGTACGCGAGAAGATGAGCAATAACGACATTGTACCCGGATTTGATGAAGAAAAAGACGAAAGTCTAAAAATCCGTCTCCAAAAGATTGACGCCGTTGAAAACTGTCTCGTCCTCTACCTGACCGGTTATATCGACACGTACAACTCCAACTTTTTCCAGAAGCGTGTGAATCGCGCCATCGAAGCGGGGTATGCACAGCTCATCTTTCACTGCAGCGGTCTCAACTACGTCTCGAGTACAGGAATTGGTTCGTTCACGGCCTTCCTCAAGGCGGTAAAACCAAAAGGTGGCGACCTGGTGCTGTTGGAGATCCAGCCCAAGGTATACGAGGTTTTTCAACTGCTCGGCTTCTCCCAGTTCTTTCACATCAAGGACAGCCTTGACGACGCGGTTGAACACTTCTCAAAGGGCGGTCCCACGCGACAGTCCGACGTCTTCCCAAAGATTTTCAAGTGCCCCATCTGCTCAACCAAGCTCAAGGCCTCAAAGCCGGGCCGCTTCCGCTGCTCAAACTGCAAGACGATTCTGGCGATTGATGCCGGCGGTCAAGTTTTCCTCGGGTAATGTTCTCCACGCCCGAGATACGGGACAAAGTAGGCGGCTACCTCCGGGAACTCGGCCTTAGTCACGAAGTTGTCGGCGACACGGTGTGGCTCATTCGTGATCCGGAGCGCGGGCTCGCCCAGGTCGTGGTGTACGCCGACGAAACCCTGGTGACGATCAGGGCGCGCCTTATAGACATTCCCACCGATGGGCGGGAGGCGTTTTTCGAGGACCTGCTTCGCCTGAACCTGGAGATGCTTCACGGCGCCTACGCACTCGAGGAGGAAGCCGTCATCTGGATGGACACGCTCGAGCTGGGAACGATGGACCTGGAAGAGTTCCAGGCGTCCCTCGACGCAGCAAGCCTGTGCATGCTCCAGCACGTCCCGCGCCTGTCGAACCAAATCTCCGGAGGTGACAATGGGAGTATTTGAACGAATCCGGCGGCTCTTCAGCGCCAACGTGAACGAGATGATCCGCCGTGCTGAAGATCCTGAAACGATGCTCTCGCAGCTGTTGGACGATATGAACAAGCAGCTGATTGAGTCGAAACGGAACGTTGCGTCGGCTATTGCCGACGAAAAACGCCTCCAACGGCAAGTGGAGACGCAGAAACAGAAGGCCGCGGAATGGGAGCGGAAGGCGATCGTTGCCCTCAAGGCGGGCCAGGAAGACCTCGCCCGGCAAGCGCTGCTTCAGAAACAAAAAGAAGACGCGTACGCCCAGCAGATGGAACAGCAATGGGAGAAACAGCACGTTGCCGTTGACGATCTGAAAAATGCGCTTCGAGGGCTGCAGCAGAAGATTGACGACGCCCAGCGGCGGAAGAATCTGCTCGTGGCGCGGGCGAAACGGGCCGAGGCGCAGCGCAAGATCCAGGAGATCATGACCGGTCTCGGTGACAGTTCCGCCTTCGACGCCTTTGACGAAATGGCCAAACGGGTTGACCAGATCGAGGCGGAGAACGAGGCTCTCGAACAGCTCGATACGGCCAAGCAGGAAGAGGACCTGGAAGCGAAGATAGCGGCCCTCGAACAGCCCGATCCGGATCAGATGATCGACGATCTCCGGAAGAAAATCGCCCTCGATGACGGAGGAACAACCGAGTCCGCAGGCGGCGATTCGGTCGACGCTACAATCGAAGAGTTGAAGAAGTTTATCAAGGGTGAATCACCTCAAGCGTCGGAATAAGACAATACGTCTCCTTCTGCTTGACGGCAGCGCGTCCGCGCGGCGGTGCGCCGAGGCGATCGAGCGCCTCGGCGAATCGACGTGGACGGTGCGCGTCGCCGATGCTATCCCCGAGACCTCCGCAACCCACCTGCTTCTGCCGGCGTGGCTGTTTCTCTCAACCGTGCCTGGTACCGGCCCTGCTGTGACGGTCGCGTACGGTGCTGCGGACCAACTCGTTGCCGCCCGTGCGCGCGGAGCCCGTGACTTTCTGGTTGATCCGTGGACGCTGGACGAAGCGAACGCGCGTTTCCTCGCGCTCGACCGGCGCCCGGGGGATCTCGTGCTTTCCGGCGCGGTCCTGACCGGCGCCAGGCAGAGTGTCACCCTTACCGCCGGCGAGCGGTACTGTATGGAGTTGCTGTTGCAACACCGCGGTCATGTGGTTCCCAGGGACGTACTCGGCCCGGGAGGGCGATCGACGGACGTGCTGGTGAGTCGACTCAGATCGAGGATCGCGGCGGCCGTCGGTCCGGACGGCATCGTTCCCGCGATCCGGGGCGTACGGGGCCGCGGGTACCGCCTGGAGCGCGACGAACCTGTGGAAACATTGTGGAAAACGTCCGGACAACGCATACAGGAACGGTAACCGTTTTCGATAGAACTCCTTTGTTCGGGGCAAAACACCCCCTATTTCATTGTATTTTAACGAATTGCAAACATTCGTCGCTATTGGAGATCGGTCGGTGTGTCATTTTGCTCCACCCCATGCGTTTTTTTGACCACCAACATCGGCGCTACGATGTGGATACGCTGTGGAAAACCGGATTGCGATATGCTACGCTTGAACCGACGTGAAACGTAGCATCGGTGTCGCTCCGCGCTTCCCTGGCTTCGCACTCGCATCGCTCATCGTCCTGCTCGCCTTTGCGCTCGCCTATTCGGTAGCATCCGGCGCCTCCATCCTTGTCGACCGCGGGGTCGCGGCGTTTGTGGGGATGACCCTGTACCCGGCTCTCGTGGCGTCGACGTTCATCGCGGTTGGCCTGGTGCTTGTTCGTATCGCCCTCAGTTCGGCGCGCCCTGTACCGGCGCTCCTTATTCTCTGGGCGGAACTGGCGCTTATGGTGCTGGTGGTGTTCCCCCTTGTCAGCTCCGCCACCGGCTGGAGCGGGCCGACGGCGGCGATGGAGTTGCAGCTGCCGATGACGCCGGTGGATACGGTGGTACGTTCCGGCGATGTAGCGATCATCGTCGAGGGCCAACAGGGGCTCACCATGAACGATACGATCGTGGTGGACTTCTCTGCGCGGCCCCGGTTTTCGCGGCATGCAACGGCCACGCTCGATCCTCGCGACAACATCCTCGTTCCCGCCGGAGGGCCTCCGCTCTACCTGGGGCCGGCCTTCTTCCCGGCGCAGGAGTCCGCGGCGCTCCCGGCGACGATCGGATCCACCGTGGACGATCTCCTCGGCTTCGCGAGTCGACTTTCACGGTTCGGAGCCCCCTGGCGCAACGCCTCCGCCCCGGTTCTCCTCGAGTACGTGCTGATCACCGTCCTGCTCATTTCGCTGTGGACATTTGCCCGCATGTCGCAATGGCTGCTATTGAACTGGGCGCTCGTTCTGTTGGCGCTCCGGGCGTTTTTTCTCGTCTATCACCCGTCGCTGCTCGACTTCGCCGCGGCGGAACTGCCCGCCTCCCTGTACTCTTTTGCGCCCAGTGTCGTCATGGCGGCAATCGCGCTACTCCTGATCGTCGTCGCCATCTTGCTGCCGCCGGTGAAGCGGTGGCGAACGGAAGTGGAACATGAAGAGTAGCGGCAAGTTCGCGATCGCCTTGGGAATCGGTCTCGTGGTTGTCGCGGGGATCGCAACGTACCAGGTGTCGCTCGTCTCGCCCGCCGACTCGGCGCTGCCCGGCCTCCGGTTCGGGATTGCAGTCCGGAGCTGGATCACCGCCCTCTTTTCGCTTCTCCCCGCGGCCGTCGCCTCGGCGGCGCTCATCACCTTTTCCCTGGTCATTCGCAGCTACGACCTGCCGGCACAGACGCCGATGATCCGGGCCGCGGCGGTGCCGGTTGCGATCGTCTTTGCCATGGGTTGCGGTATGGTGGTGTGGTACACGGTGCTCGGGCCGCGGGTTGCCATGCGAACGATCCAGCAGCTTCACCGTAGCGCAATGGCCAACGAGGCGTGGAATGACGCCCGGGCTGCCATGGAAGAGGGGGATCTCCTGGAGGCGCGCTCGAAGGTTTCGCTCTACGGTGCGATCGTGGGCGAATCCGAGGAGCTGGCGGACTTTGTCGGCGAACTCTCCGTCATGGAGTCATCCAACCGGCCGTCGGCCTCCGCCGGAACGGCCGCGGGCGAAGAGCGACTCGACGCGGGCGCCTCCGAGCAGTCTCTGGTGGACCTCATTGAACTGGCGCAGGAGTTCTTCGATCGCGGGCGGTACTACTCCGCCCACTACTACGCTACCCGCGCGATCGAACTGAGCCCGGTGGAACGACTCGATGCACGTCGTATCCAGCAGCGGGCCTGGGAAGCGCTTCGCGATGAAGGGCGCGCAATCCAGGATAGCGAGGAGTCACGCTTTTTCACCGACAAGTTCGCGGCGTACACTGCAATGGACCGCGGCAGCGAGTCGCCGGAGAGCATGATCGAGGCGTACTACCGGTTCCAGGATCTCGATCGAAGGCGACCAAACGATCCCGACGTGACGCGCTATCTACCGATCGTAGAGGCCGCGCTCGCGGATATCTCGTTCTTTCTCGACACCGCGCGTATCTACCAGAGCTTTCCCGGCGTTCACAACGTGCTTTTCGAAAACGAACCGGGTGAATACGTGTCCATGGATTCTCTCATTCGTGTGCGCGAAGGTGACTTTGCATACGGCGTCGAGATCTTCCGCGTTGACGACGCAGGATCCGTGCTGTACCACGTACGCGCGCCCTACGGAAAGTTCATTTCCGGGGACCTTGTGGTCCGGGCGATGCGTCGGGACGGCATCGGAATCGATCTCGCAAGCAACGTGATCGGTCCGGAGTACCTATCCGGCGGACGTGATTACCCGGTGGCCGCCTTTTTCCCGATCCGACACCCGGTGGATGAGATCGCACGGTTTGGTCCCGGAACGGACTGGTTGAAACGGGAGAACATCGGCCGTCTCTTTGCGGCGGTACCGCTCTTCCAGCGTCTGGGTCTGCCGGTGATTGCGATCTACGCCCAACTGGTGGATAGGATTCTGCGCTCCATTGGCGTATTCGTCCTCTTTTTCGCGTCCATGGCCGTTGGCTGGCGTTATCGGAGCCGATACGTGGAACGCCCGCCGGTACTGGTTCTCCTCACGGTACCCTTTGTTCCCCTTGCCGTCTGGGCCGTATCCGAGGCGGTACGGTACCTTGCCCAGATCGTCCTTGTTCGCGGCTTTGTCATGTTCGGTCGCGGTCCCGGCATGGCGGCCCTGGCCTTGGTGCCGCTGGCGGGACTTGTGTGGGCGCTCGCGTCACTTGCCCGGCAGTCGAGCAGTTGACTTGGCGCGGCGAAACGCCGCGAAGATAGTGGGACTGCTCCTGGGAACTGCCGGCGGCATTCCCGGCATCGCCTTTGGCCTCCTCATAGGTGCACTTCTGGACCAGGTTCGAAATCCGCGACTTCCCGATGTCGTGCGATTCCTTTCAGATCCCTCCTCCGTGCGCGGTCGCCTTGACCGGCCGCGGATCGCCACGACTGCACTGCTGGTGGCGGCGTCGTCGATCGGGGGAACGGCGGTCAGGCGGCTCGATGCAGTCTTCGACGAAGCGGAGCGTCGATGGCCCCCGGCAAGCGACCGGGAGCGGAGACGGCTGCGCCGCGACGTTCACGGTATTACCGGCTACCGATCGATCATTCGACCCGATCGGATGGCTGCGCTCCTATCCGGCGCGGTACCCGCGGGCGACCTGCGCGGCATTCTTGCGGCCATCCTGCGCGTCACAGCCGCGGATGAGCACGGGATCGGGGCCGGGGAACGCCGCTTCGCGGCACGGATCGCCGAGTCCTGGGGCGTTCCTCACGGCGAGATGCTTGCCCTTGAACGGGAAGTGGGCGGCCTCGACAAGGATGCGCTCCGTATCCTCGGCGTCCGGGACGGCGCCGGGCGGGACGAGATTCGTTCGGTGTATCGGGAACTGGCGCGCCACTTCCATCCCGACACGGCGGGTACGCTCGATGAGTCGCAGCAATACAAAATCGTCGGCGCCTTCCGGCAGGTGAAGGACGCATACGACCGTCTTGTCCGGCAGTTGGACGACCGGGAGCGTACCTGGAGCGGGACGTAAGGGACTATTCCGCGACGTCCACGCGCCGGATATGTGCGCCCACCGAGTGGAGGCGTGCGGCGAGGTTCTCGTATCCCCGTTCGATCTGGTAGACGTTTTGAATGACGCTGTGACCCTCGGCGCAGAGGGCGGCGATGACCATCGCCATCCCGGCGCGGACGTCCGGTGAAACGAGGGCTGAGGCGGAGAGACGACTGGGACCGCTTACAACGGCGCGGTGCGGATCGCAGAGGACGATGCGCGCCCCCATCCCTATGAGCTTGTCGACGAAGAACATCCGCGATTCGAACATCTTCTCGTGAATCAGGACGGTGCCGTCCACCTGCGTTGCTACTACCGTCATGATACTGGTCAGGTCCGGCGGAAAGCCCGGCCAGGGACTGTCGTCGATCTTGGGAATTGCGCCGCCGATGTCCGGAACGACCCGGAGATTCTGCCGCGCCGGAACGCGGATCGCCGAACCGTCGCTCTCCCAACGAATACCCAGCTTCTGAAAGGCCAGGCGGATCATCTTGAAGTTGGCCGGCGAGGCATCGGTGATCTCCAGTTCGCCCCGTGTGACCGCCGCGAGGCCGATCAGTGAACCGACTTCCATGTAGTCGGAACCTATCCTGAACCGCGTGCCGTGAAGCGTTTCAACTCCGTCTATGGTCAGGATATTAGACCCGACGCCGCCGATCCTGGCGCCCATCGAGTTGAGCATTCGGCAAAGATCCTGCACGTGGGGTTCGCTCGCGGCGTTCTCGATACGCGTTTTCCCCTCCGCCGTGACCGCCGCCATAATGGCGTTTTCCGTGGCGGTCACCGACGTCTCGTCCAGAAAGAGCTCGTTGCCCACCAGCGTTCGAGCACTCATCGAATAGACGCCGTCCGTCTCGACCCGCGCTCCAAGCCCTTCGAATGCAAGGAAGTGCGTATCGA
The DNA here is from genome assembly GCA_028282545.1 of Spirochaetales bacterium. Classification (GTDB taxonomy): domain Bacteria; phylum Spirochaetota; class Spirochaetia; order DSM-27196; family Alkalispirochaetaceae; genus JANQHT01. The sequence continues at coordinate 26,219 of JANQHT010000062.1, read as the reverse complement.
GGCGCCGGCGGCCGATGACGTCGCCGCCGGGCGGTGGTAGGACGATCCTGCCCGTCCGCGCGAGCAGCGGTCCTGCAAAGAGGATCGACGCGCGGATCTTCTCCGTCAGTTCCGCCGTGATCTCGTTGGCTGAGATCGAGGAAGCTACGATGCGCACCTCGCGGCGTTGTACGTCGAAATCGGCTCGAACGCCCAGGTGGCGAAGGATGTCGAGCATCACGTGCACGTCTTCGATGTCGGGTATGTTGTCGAGGATTACCTCTTCATCGGTCAGCAGCGCCGCCGCGATTGCCGGGAGCGCGGCGTTCTTGTTGCCGCTGGCCGCTATGGTTCCTCGGATAGGGAAGCCACCCTCGATCTCGTACTTGTACACGTCCTACCCCCTGATACGTACGTCGTCCGCCGCCGGATTATCCGGGAGGACGATCACGATTCGGTAGACGCCGGTCCGGTCTCCCGTTTCGACCAAGAATTCAAAGGGAAACTCCCAGGGTCCCCGGGCAATGTCCACCGGCACCTCGTTCAGACGGGGGACGGTAACGCGTTCCGCCGGAAGGAGAGACGTTAGGGGCGGCCCCTCAACGACAACGGCGCTCCGTTCGATGGTGTCCATCAGTCCGTCTCCGCCGTCCATCAGCGCCTCCTCGACCGAATCGAGAAAACGATTCACCTGCCGAAGGATCGGTACCGACGCGGTGAGGACAAAGGCGTCCTGGTACCACTCAAAGATGTCCAGAACAACCTCGCGATTGGAGGGAGCCTCGAATACCAGTGAGTACTGGAGCAGCTCGGTCGTGCCGTCACAGTCGATGTCGCGTACCTCGGTCATCTGGGTGGGTGACTGGGGTGCCGCGATCATGTACGCCTCCTCGTTCGATAGGAGGCCCACCACGCGTACTTCCCGCTCGGCATTGACCAGCAGCGCGGAGAATCCGTGGGGACCCGCGCTGGAGACGGAAAGGGGCGAGAACCCGCGGATCTCCTTTGCCGGCGCGATCACCTCCACCTGCTCCATTTGCACCGCCCGGTCCGTGTCGAGGCGCCCGTTCCAGAGAACCGCTTGTTCCGCCACGAGGGCAAGCCCGATTACACCCACGGCGCGACCACCGTCGACCCGCATCACCACCAGCGTCGGTTCGCCGGCGCTGTCCGGCACGACCGAGCCGGCCGGAAGGGATCGTACCGCCGATCGGGCAATCGTCGCGTACTCCCCCCGCGAAGGAATCACGGCCGGCGGCGCATCGGCCTGCGGAATCTCTTTTGGTGCCGCCGGCCGCGCTTCCGGCGAAGAAGAACCCGGCGACTGCAACGGCGCCTCACCACGATCGCGGGGAGGCGGTGAGACGCAACTTGCCAGGAAGCACAGGGCGAAGAGAGCGGCAACGGCGCGAAGCATACTTGATGCAATGGTAGCCCTTGACTACAGTTGCATCAAGTGAACTTTGTCAGCACTAGAAACGCAGGCGTACGGGCGCCTTTCCTGGAGGCGCTTTTTCTCGGCCTCGCCCCCGACGGGGGGCTCTTTTACCCCGATTCGGAGCCGGATCTGCGGGCGGTCATGGAGCGGTTCGATGGCGCTACGCCGTTTGCCGAGCTTGCCGTCGCGCTGACGGAAGCTCTTTTTCCGGAAGAGTTTTCACCGGACGATGCTCGTGCCCTCTGCACCGCGGCGTTTCCCTTCTCACCGGCCTTGCGGAAGATCGACGACCGACACTTCCTCCTGGAACTTTTTCACGGGCCCTCCTGCGCTTTCAAGGATTTCGGGGCGTCCTTTCTGGCGGCCGCCATGGAACGACGCTTGAGAATAGATGACGAACGAGCGGTGATTCTCGTCGCCACGAGCGGGGATACCGGAAGCGCCGTGGCCCACGCGTTCCATCGCCGCAAGAACATCGACGTGGTTGTCCTCTACCCCTCCGGGCGCGTGAGCCCCCTCCAGGAGAAGCAACTGACGACGCTGGGTGACAACGTGGCCGCTCTGGAGGTTCTCGGTTCCTTTGACGATTGTCAGCGCATGGTGAAAGAGGCATTTGTCGACGAGACGCTCCGGGCCTCCATCAATCTCACCTCCGCAAACAGCATTAACGTGGGGCGCCTTATTCCGCAGTCGTTCTACTACGTCTGGGCGGCGGCGCAGCTTGATCGGGACGCGGACGGCCCGCCCGCGTTCTGTGTTCCCAGCGGCAACTTCGGGAATCTTACCGCCGGAGTATTCGCCTGGCGCTGGGGTATGCGGGCGGCACGATTTATCGCGGCGAGCAACGAGAACGATGTCGTTCCGGAATACCTTGACAGCGGCGTGTACACCCCGCGCCCCTCCGTGCAGACGCTCGCCAACGCCATGGACGTGGGGGCGCCCAGCAACTTTGAACGGCTTCGTAAGATCTTCGACGACCGGCAGCTCGATATTCGAGACACGCTTTCCGGGTACCGCGCCTCCGATGATGAGATTGTGTCAACGATGCAGCGGTGGTACCGGGAGAGGGGCCTCGTCGTCTGTCCCCATACTGCCGCGGGCATCCACGCGGTGGAGCGTTTCCGGGCGGACGGGTTCACCGGCACGGTGGTCACCCTTGCCACGGCGCATCCCGCCAAGTTCCTGGAAGTGTGCGAATCGGTCCTCGGCATGCGACCCGATATCCCGGCGCGGCTGGCGCGATTGCTCGATCTGGAGAAACACACCACGGCGATCGAACCGGAACTCGCTCCCCTGCGGGAGCTGCTGATGGAACGATACGGCTGATAGAACGATACGGCTGATAGAACGATACGACTTGTAGACGCTATTCCACGTAGACCCGCACGAGTTTTTTTCCCAGGGAGTCCCGGAACGGGTTGGCGCTGTCCTTCAGGAATCGCCGGTAGACGCGGCACGCCCGGTAGTACCCATCGGGTCCACGGTAGGTTGAGCAGAGGTCGCACCGGTACACTTCCAGGAGGCGGGGGAAGAGCGGCGAGGACATGATGGGGTTGCGTCGATAGGGAGGAAGCCGGTCGAGCGCACCGGGGATCATGTGGTTTCGCACGAGCCACCGGACCGACTCGACCGTGGCGCGGTTTGAACCGATTCGCTCGGCCATTCGTGTGGCCAAGCGGGCACCGATGTCGGCGTGCCGGTCGAACCGCCGGCCGTCGTTCTCAATTGCCTGCGGTTTTCCCACGTCGTGCAGGAGCAACGCGAGCGCCACCAGGTAGTCGCGGTCCTTCCGGTAGCGGAACGTTTCCATCGTATGACGCCACACATCGCCCTCGGGGTGGCCCTCCTTGCTGTGGTCCGTCTCTTTCATCGACGATAGCTCTTCCAGGTGCAATGAGAGCACGCCGGATCGATCGAGCACGTCCAGCCCCGCTTCAACGTCATCGCCGGTAAGGACCTGGTTGAGAACCATCCTGAAGAGACGATCGTTCCAGACGGCGCCGGTACGCCCCGGTGCGTAGGTGGCTCGGAACCCGTACCTGGCACTCAGAATCGCCGAGAAAGCCGCGTTGCTCCCGGGCGGCAGCGTTGCCGGTTTGCCCGTTGTATGATCGCGGAGGGTGCGATACACGCCTGCCGGATCATCGTAGGCGTCCCGTTGCGTATCGTAGGAGAACGCCATCCACGGATGCGCCAGCCAATCGGAGGCGACGAACCAGTATTCGTGGCCGTTGTAAACCACCACGGCGTCAATACCGTCAATGCCGGGGAAGAGGAGGTCGTCGAACAGTGACGCCAGCGTCACCACGTCGGCCTCGGTGTGAAGAAACGTGTAGTCCGTCGGGGGTAACCGGAAGTACCTGTCCAGGGCGGAGGGACCGTGCAAACGGAACCCAACGCCGCACTGCGTAAGCTGAGCGGTCACCATCACGTTCCTACAATACCGCGCGATCCGGCGCATCGTCCACGCTGTTCACCGGCCACTCTTTTGTGCATGATGGGGCCATGCTGGGTGCGTTCAAACGGGAAGAGCGAAGCTGGATCCTCTACGATTGGGCCAACTCGGCCTATTCGATCATCATCACCACGGCGATATTTCCCATTTTCTACGAGAGTATCACGCCGGAAGAGATCTACGTCTCTACCTGGGGATACGCCAACAGCCTGGCGAGCCTGGCCGTCGCCGTGATGGCTCCCATTCTGGGTACGCTGGCCGACTACTGGGGCCGTAAGAAGCGATTCTTTCTGCTCTTTTTTGCCGTCGGCGTACTCACGACAACGAGTCTGATCCTGGTGGGCGAGGGGCAGTGGCTCCTGGCGCTTATCCTTTACGTAGGTTCCGTCATCGGGTTCTCCGGCGCCAATGTGTTCTACGATAGTTTTCTCGTGGACGTAACAAGCGAGGAGCGGATGGACTGGGTCTCCGCCAGCGGCTTTGGCTGGGGATACATCGGGAGCACGCTCCCCTTTATGGCGAGCATGATCCTGATCATCAACGCCGATGGTTTTGGTCTCGCCACGGGAACGGCGGTGCGCCTGGCATTTGTCCTCACCGGTGCCTGGTGGCTCGTCTTTTCGATCCCCATGATTCGCAACGTACGGCAGAGTTACGGTATCGATCCGTCGCCCACGCCGGTTGCCGACAGCTTCCGGCGCCTGGCGCGAACCGTTGCCGACATCAGGCGGTATCGGGAGGCCTTTCTCTTCCTGGTGGCCTATTTCTTCTACATCGATGGAGTGGATACGATTATCAAGATGGCGACTCCCATTGCCCTGCGCATGGGAATCGACTCAAACATGTTGCTCGTGATCCTCCTGGCGATCCAGATCGTGGCGTTTCCCTTTGCACTTCTCTACGGTCGCCTCGCCCGCGTCGTGGGGGCGCGCCGCATGTTGTTCGTGGGGATCGGGATCTACGTGACGGTGGTCTTCGTGGCGTACTTCCTGCCCACTTTCGAAAGCCTGCGAACGCGGACGGTCATGTTCTGGGTCCTGTCGATGATGGTCGCCTCCAGCCAGGGCGGTATTCAGGCGTTGAGCCGTTCCATGTTCGGAAAGTTGATTCCCAAGGACAAGTCCGCCGAGTTCTTCGGGTTCTACAACATCTTCGGTAAGTTCGCGGCGATTATGGGACCCTTCATGGTTGGGTTTTTTGCGCAAATAACCGGGAGCGACCGCGTGGGCATTCTCAGCATCCTGATCCTCTTCGCCGTCGGCGGCATCGTGTTGCGCATCGCCCGTCCCGGAAAAGCGTGAAGCGCGATGGCGCTCCTCACGATCCTGGCGCACCCCTACCGGGAGAGCTTCTCCCACGCCGTGGCAGAGGCGCTATCGGAACCGCCCGAAAATGACCTGATAGATCTCTATCGCGAGCGGTTCGAACCGGTTCTATCGGCGCCGGAGTTGCGGGACTACCTAGCGGATACTCCACCGGACGCCCCGGTCCAGACGATGCAGCGCCGCCTGGAACGGGCCTCTTCGCTGGCCCTCGTCTTTCCCGTGTGGTGGGGCGGTCCGCCGGCGATCATGAAGGGGTTCTTCGACCGGGTTCTGCTCCCACCCTGGGCGTTCACCGTAGAAGAGGACGGAGCGGTAGCGGGCACATTGGAATGGATCGATCGCGTGCACGTCTGGTGTTCTCTGGGCGCGCCGGATCGCGCCTACGCGGAGCGAGCCGTCGCGGCGATACGACAGATCTTAGGAGAGACGACCTTGGCATTCTGCGGAATCGATCCGGCGAGGGTCGAATGGCACGTTCTCCAGTCAATATCGGCGACGACCGCCGAGGAACGCGCCGCCTGGATCGAGGCGGCGCGGGAGACGGGGCTTCGGCCGGAAGATTGACGCCTCCCGACCCCGAGGTATCCCGTGAGCCCTCAGCCTCAGTCGCGGCGGCCGAGGAACCGCAACAGGAAGAGAAAGAGGTTGATAAAATCCAGGTAGAGTCGCAGGGCACCCAGGATCGACATCCGGATGAAGTCACCTTCACCGACGTTGCCGCTCATCTGGTCGCTCATTCGCTTGATCATCTGCGTGTCGTACGCGGTAAGCCCCATAAAGAGGAAAACCCCCACGAACGAGATCAGGTAGTCCAATGAACTGCTCCGCAGGAACATGTTGATCACCGAAGCGATGATTATTCCGATCAGGCCCGCGAAGAGGTACTGTCCCATTCCCCCCAGTTCACGCTTGGTGGTCACGGCGTAGACGCTGAGGGCCGCGAAGGTGCCGGCTGCCACGAAAAAGGCCTGGGCGATGCTCGTGCCGGTGTATGCAACAAAGACCACCGAAAGGGTCAATCCGTTTAATACCGAGTAGCCGGCGAAACTGAGGGTGGCCGCGGTTGGCGTCATTGCCATGATGCGCCGTGATAGCGACATCACCAGGACGAGTTCACCGATGATCAGCCCGAAGAAAAGAAGCCGGTTCCCGATTATCGAACGCAGAAGCGCGGGATTACCGGCGACGTACATCGCGACGACCCCGGTAATCGCGAGGCCCATCGTCATCCACAGGTAGACGTTGCGAAGTATGGTTCGTTCGCGCTCGGCGGCAGAGACAAAGGTCTGCGCCTGTTCGCGTATGCTCATTGTTTGTCCTCCATGGCAATAAGCTACAACGGGCACGGGGAAAGTCAAGTCTTTTGTGTCCGATCGCAAAACTTGCGGTGCCGGCCCGGTCGTAGTATCCTTTTTAGATGCCTGAATTTACAACGATTGCCGAGATCTACCGCTTCGGAACAGCTTCTCACCGGGATCGGACCGCTTTCGCGTCGGTCGGCGGCATATCGCTTTCCTATGGTGCGGTTGAACGGGCCGTGGACGCCTGCCGCGGGCTGCTTCGGGTCGCCGGCATCGATCGCGGCGACGCCGTGGCCATCTACGGCGAAAACATGCCGGCCTGGCCGGTAGCCTATCTCGCCGTTGCGACCTACCCGGCCACCGTCGTACCGATTCTCCCCGACTTCCCGCCCGGGGATGTCGGGAACATCCTCGATCACTCCGGCGTCAGGGCGATCTTCGTTTCGAGTCGCCTTCACGAGCGCATCCGGGATGAACTCGCGGCGCGTCCGGGAATCCGCGTGGTGGAACTTGAGTCGGTGGTCGGTGAGGACGTGTCGAACGACGTCGACTCCGTATCGGCCGCAGCGGTGGACGATCAGCCTCCGTCTCCGGAGGACGTCGCGGCAATCATCTACACGTCGGGGACAACGGGCTTCTCGAAGGGCGTTGTCTTGACACATCGAAACATCGCCTCCAACGTCACCGCGGGTATTGAAGTGCCCGGGATGGCGCCGGGCGAGGCTATGCTGTCGCTCCTGCCCCTGTCACACACGTACGAATGTACCTTGGGTTTCCTGATTCCTTTCAGCCAGGGCGTTTCGGTGCACTACCTGGACCGCCCCGCGTCGCCCACGGTGCTTGTGCCGGCCCTGGAGCGGGTACGACCGCATCTCATGCTCTCGGTCCCCTTGGTAATCGAAAAGATCGTCAGAAAACGCGTCTTTGCCCTTCTCGACGGCAACGTCATCACGCGGGTGCTCCGCCGGTTGCCGCCGGTACGAAACGTACTCTACCGTGCGGCCGGCCGCAAACTGATGGCAACTTTCGGCGGGCGGTTGTACTTCTTCGGGGTCGGCGGCGCCCCCCTTGCCGAAGACGTTGAACGGTTTCTGCGAATAGCCCGGTTTCCCTATGCGATCGGGTACGGCCTTACCGAAACGGCGCCTCTGCTGGCGGGGTGCAACGCCGCCCATACGCGTCTCCGGTCCACGGGGCCCCCGGTCCGTGGTGTAGAACTGCGAATCCGGGACGGTGAGATCCAGGCGAAGGGTCCCAACGTCATGAACGGCTACCACAACGCTCCCGAGTTGACCGCCGCCGCCTTTACCGACGACGGCTGGTTTCGTACCGGCGACATCGGCGAGATAGACACGGACGGCTACGTGTACGTGCGAGGACGGATCAAGAGTGTCATCATCGGAGCCAACGGGGAGAACATCTACCCCGAAGCGATCGAAGCGGTGATCAACCAGTTCCGGTTTGTTCTCGACTCACTGGTCCTGCAGGCGGGTGCCCAGTTGGTGGCCCGAGTGAGCATAAACTACGAGGAGCTCCGGGCCGGTGCCCGGGACGTTACCGCCCGCGTCGGCGAGATCCTCGAGGATATCCGGGTCGAAGTAAACCGGCGCGTGGGAGCCTTTGCGCGCATCGCCCGTATCGAGGAACAGGTGGAACCCTTCGAGAAGACGCCCACCTTCAAGATCAAGCGCTACCTGTACCAGCCGTAGTTCTGCGTTGCCGCGTTTCACGAAAAGTGAACGGCGGCGAAACGATTCGTGAAACTCAAAGGCGAAAATCCGCGACGATAGAACGCTGTTGCCGTCTATTCCCCGTACATTGCGGCGCTTCCGGGATGATTTTCACTGTTTTTTTGGCACTTTTCTTGCATATCGCCCGGCAGGAGGACTCAGCATGGAGGGCACAGTCAAGAAACGCGTATTGCGCCGGTGGGTAGTGGTTTTTGTCCTGGCCGTACTGACGGTCTATCCCGTCGCAGCGGGCGGTCCCGGAACTGGTGAAATGTCAAAGCGTCCGGGGGGCGGAATCGAGTACCTGCGGGTACGGTACAACCTCACGCAGTTGATGGGTGAGGCGGTTGTCAACGGAGTCTTCGAGTGGCGGGCGGAGTCCGGCTACTCGCCGGAGCTTCCGTCATCGGCGATGGTCTGGCTCACCGTGACGAATCGCATGGGTTCCGGTTATATCCGCGTTTCCCCAACCGTGCCGGACAGCGGCGAGGGGTTTGGAATTAATTCACCCGGGAGTCCTCCCTGGAACCGGCTGATCGCCCAGGAGTTCCGCGGAACGCAGGGAAGCCGGTGGGTCGACGCGGAGACGGCGCGGGCGTTCTGGCGTGAGGGTTTCCAGGTAACCGACATCGACCTGGTGTGGTAGTCATGATATCGCGTTCACGTTTCGCTGCAAGTATGTTCGCCGTGGTGATTGTATTTTCCGCGATGACCGCCGCCGCCCAGAAGTCGGCCATCGTTTCCGACTCGGTGACTTCCGCGGTCGCCGCGGCCGGGGGGGTGCGGGCTGCGGCGGTCGAAGCAAACCGGCTGCTGGCTGAAGCAGTACTGTCGCTGGGCCGACCTTCCGTCGGCGACCGGCAGGTTGCAGAGGATTCGGCGGTTCCGCTTATCCGTTGGCTCGACGCTATCGGCGTCGATTCATTTCCTGACCTCGAAAGTGCCCTCGACCTTTTTTCGTGGGTTGTGACACAGAGTGCGGGTGACCTCGCTCGCGCCGGGTACCACGAGTCCGCGATTTCGATTCGCCGCCGGATACCGATGCTGCGTGACAAGGAGATCATCACGCGCTGGGCGAGCGCCGTTGCCGCCGGGCGCGAAGTGGTCATCCTGGAGAACAGCATTTCCCTGCTCGGCGTTGCCCGTGCGACGGGCGGCGCCTCGCGGAACGCGAGCGGGAACGCCACGTTGGTATTCCGCCGGCCCGCCGGCACGGAGATTCTCGTCGCAGGCACGGTTCGGGGGGCCGCTCCGACAGAGGTTTCCGTGCCCGCCGGCGATGTCGAGGTCGCCTTTCGCTCCGAATCGCACCTCTTTCCCGGTCAGATCGTTTCGGTCCAAACCGACGATCGGCTCCTCTTGCAGCCGACCGGCGCTCCAGCAGGCACAACCCGCGTGGACGGTACGCTGCCAACGGGCCGTCTCGTCGTCCTGGAAAACGGAGAAGAGGAGGTATTCCTTTCCGGCGATCGCACGGCAACGCTGCCGCCCGGTGAGTACCGCGCTCGTGTGCTCTCGACCGGTAGCCGCCCCACTTCCGCCTCAATCGGCTCGGTGACCATCGCGGAAGGTGTCGTATCGCCGGTCGACGCCGTATCGACGTCCGCCGTGGCGGGCGCAACGCTTCGACACGCACCGGAAGACCTTACTTTTAGCAACAGGGCTCACACGATCGATCAAACGCCCGAGGGCAACAGGATCGTCACGCCGGGTATTTCGACGGCGGACGCCCTTGTGGGTACGTTCCCGATCGGATCGGAGCGAGCGAGCATTGTGATTCCCCTTGCCGGTACAGGTAGCGCACAGAGCGTAGACCTGGCACCGTTCGACGTTGAGATCGGGCCTCTTCCGGTTTTTTCGAAACTGCGCATCGCCGGGATAGAAATCGCGTCGATCGACGGTGACGGCGACAACGTCCGCATAATCAACAATGAAGACGCGAAAACGTGGAGCGCATTGGTGACTCTCCCGCGAAGCTCGTTCATCGCGACGTTTACGGGCCCGACTCACGAACCGCTTTCGCTTGGAGTTACGCCTCCGCTCCCGGGCGAGGATACGGTCGCCCTGGTTCCCGATCTGAACCCGCGTCCGGCGATCGAGGTGCAACTGTCGCTTGCGGATCGCAGGGCGGTACTGCCGAATACGCAGTACTACATACGGTTATCCAGTGCCGGTGAAAGTATCGGAGCCGCCTCCGCGTCCGCGGAGTGGACCGGTACCGTCGATGGGGGCTTTGTTCCTCTCGTTACCTCGTTACCAGCGGAAGAGGTACATCTTGTCGTTGGTTTTGCCGACGATCCCAATCCGACCTTCGAAGAGCTGTTGGAAGTCGACGCCGGGGAACTGCGCGTTGTCCCGGTGGGCCTCAGGTACAGCAACGAGAACCTCCTCGGGCGGCTGAACGCCCGGCAGGAGGAACTGATCAGAGAACTGGAACAGCCCATGGAGCGTCGCCGGCGCCAGGTTCGCCGAACGCGCATCTGGGGCGGCGTCACCGTGGGCCTCGCGGTCCTGACCGGCGTGTTCTACTTCAACGGGAGTGGACATCGATCGGACTACAATTCAGCCTCCACAACCGCTGCGCGGGAGGACGCGTACCAAGCGCTCCAGGAGGCACGGGCATGGTCACTAATCGGGAGTCTCGCGACACTCGGAACGGGTGCAATCACGTTGACCAACCTTGTGGCCCGGCCCGACATCAACGATTTGGAAGTCCGTCGCGATGCGCTCGATGCGGAGATCGCTCGGATTCAACAGGAGATGGGACAATGAGGTATACAATTCCACATCGCCTCGTAGCCGCGCTGGTCGCGGTTTCCTTCGTACCGCTCGCGTCCGCACAGGAGAAAGAGCTTCAGTACCCGCTGCCTACGGCGGGTCAAAGCCGTTCGGACACGATCATCGCCCCTTCCGGTGAAGAGGAAGAGGTCGAGATCCAGCGGCAGTCCGAATCAACCGTCCGAGTAGGCGGGAGTTCCGGTCGTCGCGTCGATCTGGATGACCGGGACCGCCTGGACACGACGGAGGAGTTGATCGAAGCCGTGGCGAACGCCACCGGAATGACGGAAGCGATCGTCGGTGACAAGTCCGGTCGCGCCACGTACCAGGACGAGATCCAGACGGAGTCCTTTGCCGCATTCGCGGGGAGTTTCCTGGACAGCGATTTTATGGACGGCGGGGTGATCGACTCCGGGTTGTCCGAGCTCTCGGACCGGGACAACCCGTTTCGAACGATGGTTGAACTCTCGGAGATGACTGAGGAGGAGAGGCGTCGGGAAGAGGAGATCTACGCCGCTGAACAGGCGACGACCCTCGGAATCCTGATCATTGCCGGGATCGTGTACGGCGGCATCGACGCCTACGGTACCCCTAGGGCGACGTACACGATTAACCAGAGTTTTCACAACAACATGTACCGGGCAACCTTTGACGGTCTCGGGAACAACGTGCCGAAGCGCGGTTACCTTGGGGTCGATTTCGGTGTCGGAGTCGAACAGGTCTTCGCCAACGAACGCTGGGGGCTCGACAGCAGCGAACTCATGTTCACGTTTCACATGGGTTTGGGAATGTACCGCGGGGACTTGGACAGCGTCCGATGGAAGCAGACGTACACGGGTCGCCCGGTCCGCCTCGCACCCGACACGATCGCCGAAGGCCGGCGACGAGAGCGGTATCAGTGGCGCTTCACACCGGTAGGGATCCGCGCCTCTGTGGGCGGCACGCTCAGTGGTGGCGATATCTTCAGCGGTGTGAAGTACACGCGTCGCCTCGGGCAGTCCCGTTGGGCCTTCACCGCGGGCACCGAGGTGGTTTGGTTCGGTGGTCGCCGCGCCTACTACATGAACCCCGAACTGGACCGAATCGGGTTTCCTACAGGGGTAGTCCGGGCAAGCGGATACGGGGGATCCCAGGCGTGGGAAAACAACAGCTACCAGGCCGAACCGCAAGGTGTGACGCAGGCCTTCGGCGCATCGTGGCCCGTCACGTTCAACGTCGGCTTTACGTTCGGCCTACCGAGGGCGCCGCTCACGTCGCAACGGATCGACCCCGAGTTATCACTCTATACGCAGGTATCGGAGGCCTCACGATGACACAGCACACCGTTCTTCGCGCGGCAGTCGCGGTTCTGACGGCAGCGACGGCGTTGGTTGTCGCCGGATGCGACCCGATGGGTGATCTGTACCCGGGTGACGACGTGGAGATCAACGGGTTCGTCCCGCCGTACGAGGAGTACGTCCTCAGTGAAACAAACCTCTTTGCCAACGGCGGTTTTGAGGACTACTTCTCCGAGTGGTCGGGAAGGACCACCACCATTGGAAGGAACACCTATACGATCACAACGAACAGCGACCTGGTTCGTTCGGGAAGCAAGGCCTTGCGGTCACGACCGGCTTCCGGCAACTACACATGGACCCAGCTCTCGACGACCGTAACGGTTGAAACCGATAAACAGTACGTATTCAGCATGTGGGTCAAGGCACAGAATACCGAGTCGGGAACGCTCTTTACCAGCTTCTACAGTTCCGCCGACGTGCCCGACGTGCCGTCGGGTACATTCGACTGGCAGTTGGTGTGGGCCCTCGTGAATCCTACCGATGACACGTTTACCCTTTCGTTCGGAGCGGGAGACGACAATACCGGCTCGGCGTACGTGGACGACATCAAGCTGCGCGAAGTGATATCGATCATCGAGTAGCGCTGGATGGGACCGAACCAAATCACGATGCGGGAACTCTACCGACCGGACGCCGATTTTGATGGTTTTTTATCACTCCTCTAGGTCGACCGCCGTGCCAGGGCGGCACCGAGGCGGTTGAGTCCGTCCCGGGTGGTCTCTTCCCGGCCCAGGTACGAAACGACGAAATGGGGGTCTTCCATATCGATACCGTAGAGGTACCCCGGGTGGAGGAAGAGGCGTTCCCGTCTTACCAGTTCGATGGCAATCTCTTCGTCATCGGCGGATCCGAACGCTTCTGCGGCGCGGTTGCGTTCGATTGCAAAGACCGCGTGAATCCCGGCGGCCGGCGGGTAGAGTTTGAGCGCCTCTATCTGGGCGGCGCCCCGGAGAAAGGCACGACGGCGGGCCGCCACGGCAACCGCGACACTACGTAGGTGCTCCAACCCGTGGCGCAGCAGTACCGATCCGACGTGTTCGGCAAAGGCCGACGTCGACAGGTACGCGTCGTGGGCAAATTCGATCGAGCGCCACAATGTACCATGGGCGTTGTTGGTCGCGATCCACCCCAACTTCACCTCCGGCGCGGCGGCGCTCTTTGACAGACCGTCTACGACAAAGACGTCGGTGCCGAGGGACGATCCGCAGGCGAGAGCGGAAGGGGCGCGTCCCGGTGCCTCCGGTGTGCTCACCAAGCCGTTCGTAAAGGTCGCAAAGACTTCGTCCGAGACGACCGGGATACCCGCCGCCGCTGCAACGCCGCAGACCCACCGCAGGTCATCGGCATCCACCGCGGTCCCGCAGGGATTGTTGGGCGTGACCAGGACGACGCACCCGGCTCCGCGTCGAATTGCCCGCTCCACCGACGCCCGGTCGATGCGCCAGTTCTCGCCCGGATCAAGAGCGTACCAGACTGGTTGTATGCGGTTGAGGGTCGCGATCTCCTCGAAGAGCGGGTAGGCCGGTTTCGGGAGGGCCGGCGGGCGATCGCCGGGGAGCGTGGCAAAGAGCAGGTGGTAGCTCAAGGTACTTCCCGCCGTCAGAAGGACGCCTTCCGCTTCTACGTTGATCTTGTGTCGGCCGTACCAGTCGGCGATCGCCCGCCGCGTCCCTAGGCGACCAAGAGCGGATGCGTTGTAGTCCGGTTCCCCGCGCCACTGTCGGAAGGCGCGTTCGACGATCGTCTCCGGGAGGTGCAGGCCCGCGCGGCCAAAGTGCGTGTCCACGAGATCGAGCACTTCGCCGCTCTTTTCCGCGTCGACACGTGCGCGGTGGAGGCGGTTCATTTCCACGCGCCGATTGTAGCGTGGTACCGATCGGGATAGAATACCGCCTGCCATGGTGATTATCCCCGCTATTGACCTCTACCGGAACGAGGTGGTCCGCCTCCACCAGGGTTCGTACGACTCGGTAACCACCTACGGTACCGATCCTGCCCAGGTGGCCCGCGAGTTCGCGGCTGCCGGCGCCAGGCGCATCCACCTGGTGGATCTCGATGCGGCTCAAGGGACCGGGTCGAACGGGGACGCCCTGGCGCGGATCAGGGATGCCGTGTCGTGCGAACTCGAAGTGGGCGGCGGTGTCCGCAGCCTCGAACGCGCCCGGGATTTGGCCGCCTGGGGCATGGACTTCGTCGTCGTGGGGACGCTTTTCGCCCGCGATCCCGACGCCGTGGGCGCCTGGGTTTCGGAGATAGACGCCCGGATCATCGCCGGTATCGATGCCCGGGACGGCGTGGTGCGCGTATCAGGTTGGGTGGAGTCGGCCGGTATCGCCCCGACGGACCTGGCGGCACGCACCGGGGACCTCGGCATTGCGGCGGTGGAGTTTACCAACATCGCCCGGGACGGTGCGTTCACCGGACCCGACATAGAAGGAACAACCGCCGTGGCCCGTGCGGCCCGGCCGGTCCCGGTTATCGCCTCCGGCGGCGTGGGGTGCCTGGAGGACGTCGCCGCGGCGGCCGGTGCGCCGGAGATCGCCGGTATCATCATCGGCCGGGCGCTCTACGAGGGCAAAATCGATCTGCACGAGGCAATCGACCGGTACGACGACGGAGGAGCGGTATGAAACGGGCACCCCTGGTGATCATCGATGGTCGCGGTTCACTGGCAGCCGTGGCGTGGACAAACGAAAAGGCCGCGGCAAAGAGCGTGGAACGCGGCGAGGTTTGGTATTGCCACGCCGGAACCGGCCGCGTACTGCCCTGGGGGAGCGGCGGCGTCGCCTTCACGGACCATCTGTTTCACGATTCCCGGGAGGGCGGCCCCTGGTACGAGGTACGCTTGACGGAAGCGGCGGCCGGCGCCGTTGCGGGGGCAGCCACAGCGGCCGGCGCGGCTCCAGGGACAGACTCGGCGAACGGCGCAACGCCGACGCAGGACCTCTCCGCCACGGAGGGCACCGCTCCGAGAGCGGCCCCGGCGAGCGGCACGGAAACGGCGCGGGGCCCCGCCGCAGCGCGGGACGCCGAAACGGCGCCGGCGATGGACCGGCCGGCGCCGGACCAGCCGCCGCCCTCAGGCGAATCACTTCCGTCGGGGGACGAAGTTTCACGGGCCGGTGAGATCCTGGGCGCGCTGCAGGGCACGATCCGCCGACGCCGGCGCGAGATGCCGGAGGGGTCCTATACGACGCATCTGTTCACAGAGGGTGCCGAGAAGATCCGAAAAAAAGCGGGCGAAGAGGCGATCGAACTGCTCCTTGCCCGGAACGCGGATGAACTCGCCGCGGAGGCCGCCGACTTCATCTATCACCTGATGGTACTGCTCGAAGTGGAGGGCGAATCGATCGGTTCGGTTCTCAAGGCCCTTCGCGATCGTTCGTAGCGGGGCCGTCCTCGGTCCGTGCCGCTCGCGCCGGGAACGCGGATTCCACCAGACCCGCCAGGGCGTCGCAGATCCGATACCACCCCGATTCGCTTCGAATGTCGATATTGTTGAACAACTGAACCGTCCGCGACCGGAGACTCAGGTAGTAGATCGCCGCCGAGGCAACGGCGAAAACGGCGTCGAAATCGCCCGCGCCGGGCTCGCCCTCCCGCTCGCGGAGCGCCGCGAGTTCCGCCACGCGGCGGGTCACGGCAGTTCCCTGGGCTTCACGCGTCTCGGCGAACGTGCGGGTCAGTTCGTTCTCCTCGTCGAGCTCTTGGATCAGTACCTGGACGGCCAGTTCGTCCGAGAGGAGCTGTTCGTGCATCATCAGGAAGGCGGTGCGCGCGGTATCTCGTACGGCGCCGGACGTGCCCGATTCGAGGGGCGATAGGTCAACGACCCGGGTCTGGGAGATGTCCAGGTGCTCCGCCACGGCGCGGTAGAGCCCGCCGATTCCATCGAAGTACCGATAGATCAAGACCTTGCTGACACCGGCGCGATCGGCGATGGCGTTGATGCCAACCGCCGAAAATCCCCCCTCCCGAAGGAGTTCGATCGTGGCATCCACGAGGCGTCGCTGGGTTCGAATTTTGTCGCGTTGCATGCGACATTGTAACCTATTGGTTACAAAACAGCAAAGCTGATAGTCTTGAGTCGGGCACCTCTGGGAAACTCGGTATTTTCTGGAATTCGGCCTCGCACGTCCTTATAAAAGGGCTCTATCAAGTAGGAAAAGGTAGTTTCCAGAGGTGCCCAGTCGTGACTGCTAAACTACTTGTATAGAGTCAATAGAGGCGGGTGCCGTTGTCGACGGGACGCTCCGGCTGCACCAGGATCACCCCTCCGCCGGGGGCGTCAAGCCCGAGCACGAGGCACTGCGACGTGAAGCCGGCGATGCGTTTTTCGCCCAGGTTCACCACGGCCAGCACCTGGCGGCCCACCAGTTCTTCCTGCGAATAGTGATCCGTTATCTGTGCGCTCGACCGGAGGACCCCCAGCGGTCCCAGGTCAACCTTTAGGCGGTAGGCCGGTTTTCGCGCCTCCGGGAAGGGCTCGGCCGCCACGATCGTCCCGGCCCGGACGTCCACGGCCGCGAACGTTTCGAACGGAATTGCTCCGGACGGCACGGCTACACCTCTTCCGTGAGGCGGTGGGCGATCTTTCGACCCATCTCCTCGGTCGAGACGGTGGTGGTCCCCGCCGACGCGATATCGGCGGTTCGGTAGCCGTCGTCCAGCACGAGCCGCACGGCGTCGAAGATCGCGTCGTGCGCCTCCGGGAGGTCAAGGCTGAACTTCAGCAGCATCGCCGCCGAGAGGATCTGCGCGATCGGGTTGGCGACTCCCCTGCCGGCGATATCCGGGGCAGACCCGCCGATCGGCTCATAGAGACCGAAGGAGGTGTCCGAAAGACTCGCGCTCGGGAGCATACCGAGCGAGCCGGTCAGCATCGCCGCTTCATCCGAGATGATATCGCCGAACATGTTGCCGCAGAGGATCACGTCGAACTGTGCCGGGTTTCGAATCAACTGCATTGCCGCGTTGTCCACGTACATGTGGTTCAGCGAGACGTCGGGGTAGTCCTGGGCAACGCGCGATACCGTCTCACGCCAGAGCACCATCGTGGTCAGAATGTTTGCTTTGTCCACCGACGTTACCCGTCGCGACCGCTGCATGGCCGTTTCGAAGGCGACCCGGGCAATCCGTTCCACCTCCTCCGGCGTATACGCCATCGTGTCGAAGGCCCGCGTCTCGTCGCGACCCTTGGGGCCGGCGAAGTAGACACCGCCGGTCAACTCGCGGACGATCAGGATGTCCAGACCGTCCCGGAACAGCTCCGCTTTGAGCGGAGAGGCGTCTACGAGCTGAGGAAAGACAAGCGCCGGCCGCAGGCCCACGAACAAATCGAAATGGCGCCGCAGCGGAAGAAGAGCCGCCCGTTCCGGTTGTTTCTCCGGCGGCAGCGTTTCCCACTTGGGGCCGCCAACGGAACCGAAGAGCACCGCCTCGCTCGATTCGCACGTTGATAGTGTCTTGTCCGGGAGCGCAGTGCCATGACGATCGATCGCGAGGCCGCCCACGTCCGCCCGTGCCAGCGAGAACTCGATGGAAAAACGCGCGCTCACCGCGGCGAGAACGCGTTCGGCCCCTTCCATCACCTCCGGACCGATCCCGTCGCCGGGGAGGATCGCAATCGTGCGACTCATAGTCGGCGAGCATATCGGCGTGCTACCGATTGTGCAAGCGTCGACGCGCTGGTAGCGTGGGGCGGGGGAACGATGCCGTACCGATACGTCCTGTTTGATGCCGACAACACCTTGCTCGACTTTGCCGCCTGCGAGGAGGAGATCATCGCCTGGATGGAAGAGGCCTACGATCTTCCGTCGGTCTGCCCGGACGGGGTCCGCCTGGTCCAAGCGTATCGAGATATCAACGCACAGCTATGGCGCGACTACGAAGAGAAGCGGATCACGCCCGATTTCCTCCGGATCGAACGCTTTCGGCGACTGTTGGAGCGGGCCGGGCGGAGCGGCGGAATCGATCAAGAGGTGCGAATACTGAACGAAGCGTTTATCGAACGGCTGGGTCAATGCGGCGCGCTCGTGCCGGGTGCGCAGGAAACGATCCGGCGGTACGCGCCGATCACGATCGTCACGAACGGATTCGCCGAAGTCCAGCGTTCGCGAATTCGAGCGGCCGGGCTCGCCGATCTCGTGGGCCACCTCTTCATTTCGGAAGAGATCGGCCACGCCAAACCGGACGAGCGATTCTTTGCATCCGTATTCGCGGCACTGGATGAACCGGACAGGTCGGAAATTCTCATCGTAGGCGATAGTCTTTCATCAGATGTTCGAGGCGGCTCGAACGCCGGCATTGCCACGTGCTGGTTTGATCGATTCGACGGAAGCACGGGGCGAACGGTTGATCCGGAACCGACGCACCGGATTTCGGACCTGAGTGAACTCCCGGGCGTGATCGGCCGATAAGAACAGGGGAGAGGAGTCGATGAACGTTCGCACGATCGCAGTGACAGTTATACTCGGCATCGTCGTCGCCACGGGCGCGTTTTCACAAAATCTTCGCAACGCGGACCAACCGGACGTGGACATCCCCGACGAGTACGAAGATGCGGTGCGGGAACTCGTGGAGCGATACGAGGAAGTTCGAATCCTGCTCCGGGAACAGATCGAACTCAACGCGTCCCTCTACAGCGAATCGGAAATGGAAAAGATGACCGCGGGCCTGCGAGCGCAGGTCGCCGCCTTGGAAGCGGACCTGGTCGAACTCACTGCCGAGTACAAGCGAGCCATCAACGTCGCCAAGAGAGCCGAGGCCGACGCCCTGGCGTTCAAGAACCAGCTCACCAAGGTTCGCGGTGCGCTGACCGAAGAGGTGGACACGCTCGTGTCAATCATAGACAACGTCGAAGAGGAACGGCTCTTCACGCTGGGTGGCGGCTTCTCCCAGGCGGGCTACCTCAACGCGCTGGGGATGTTCAACCTTCCCGGCACCAACCTTTCGATGTTCGGACAGGCCAACTACGAGTTCCGGACGCAGCAGAACTTCGTTTCGTTCGGTGTAGCGTTCCAGATTCTTCCGCAGCGTATGGTGGTTGAATCCTGGGAGCGGTTCCGTCGCCGAATGCGCGCGCGAAACCGCGGCAAAAACGATGCCATGGAGATGTCGGAGCAGAAACCCGAAGGCGAACCCGAAACCGAGGCTGAACCTGAAATCGAAGCCAACCCGGGAGCCTCACCCGAATCGATTCCCGACGACATGCCGGTTATTCCCTAGGCCACCCGTACGCGGCCAGGTCGATGCGGCCTCGATCATCAAAACAGACACCTTCGTCCTCGAGCAGCACCCGTTGAAGGGCGGCGCCGTCGTGATCACCGAGTTCGCCCTTCCGATTCACCACCCGATGCCACGGCGTCGTCACGGAGCGATCTGACCGAAGCGCCCAGACTACCGCCCGCGCCCCGCGCGGTTTGCCCGCCATTGCCGCAACCGTGCCGTAGTTTGTGACCCGCCCCGCGGGGATCGACGCAACGATATCGATCACGCGCTGCGTAAACGTCCGCTCCATATAACGTTCGATTGTATCGTATGCCGCGCCCCTTGCCACGAACGAGGCGTTTCAGTATTATAATTCTGTAATATTATAAATTATATATATAAAGAGGTGACACGATGACTCTACCAACCGGTCTTGAACACGTGGCGACGGCGGACGAACTTACTTCGCTCATCGCCGAAACTGAACACGTAATGGTTTGTTGCGGCCGCATGGGTCCCATGTGCGTTCCCGTCTACGGCGTGATGGAGGATCTGCGTGACTCCGGCGACTATGCGCACGTGGAGTTCCGGGACATGCTTTTTGATTCTCCGGAGTCCCACGTCATTCGTGACCTTCCCGAATGCTCCTCGTTCCGAGGACTCCCCTTTACGGTGTACTTCAAAAACGGCAGCGTCGTCGCTGCGACCAGCTCGATCCAGAGCGCGGAGCAGATCAAGGCTCAGCTTGATCAGCACTTTTCCGGATAGCCAGTAATGAACGATTTTGACGTCCTGGTGCTCGGCGGGGGGCCCGCCGGGTTGTCCGCGGCCATCTACCTGGCGCGTGGAAAACGCCGTGTCTGTCTCCTCGATCGCGGAACGGTAGGTGGCCAGGTTCTCCTCACCCACGCCGTGGCGAACTACCCGGGTATCCCGGAACGGTCCGGTTACGAGATCGCCGCTGCCATGCGGGCGCAGGCCGTGGAGTTCGGATGCGAGATCGTTTCCAACGTCACTATCGAATCTGTCGATCTACGGCCCGACACAAAATCGATCCATACGGCAAAAGGCGTCTATACCGCGCGGGCCGTTGTCCTCGCAATGGGCGGCGCTCCCCGAACCCTCGAGCTGGAGTCGGAGGCGCGCCTCCAGGGGCGCGGTATCTCCTACTGCGCTACCTGCGACGGTGACTTTTTCCAGGACCAGGATATCCTCGTTGTGGGGGGCGGAAACTCCGCGCTCGAAGAGGCGGTGGCCCTCACCAAGTACGCCTCCAGCGTGACGGTTGTTCACCAGTTCGACCATTTCCAGGCGTATGCTCACGCCGTCGCCGAAGCGCAGAACAACCATAGGATCTCGTTCCGCATGGAGTCGGTGGTGGAGGAGTTTGTCGGCGACGACACGTTGACGGGCGCTGTGATCCGCCACGTACCCACCGGCGAGACCAAGCGCATCGACGCTACCGGGGCGTTTGTACTGATCGGTTACGTACCACGGACCGAGAGCGTCGCCGAGTGCGTAGTCATAAACGAACGCGGAGAGATCGTTGCGGACGAGGCCATGGCCACGTCGGTACCGGGCGTCTTTGTCGCCGGCGACGCTCGGGCCAAACGCTACCGGCAGATCACGACCGCCGTTGGTGACGGCACGATTGCCGCCCTGAGCGCCATGGAGTACCTGGAGGCAAAGCTGCGGAGTCCTGCATGAGGGCCTCGCAGATGTCCCCGGGCCGTCGAGCGCGCCTTACGAAGCACGTCCCCGGCAAACGGTACGAATCCGGCGGGGCAACAAAAAAAGGCCGGTGCGCCAACGGCGAACCGGCCTCGGACTGCTCGTAGATGTGATGTTGTCGATCAGGCGAAGAAGAAGCGCGAGAACCAGCGCGCCATTCCGGTGCCGTAGGTCTCCACAAAGCTCTGAACCGCTTCTTCCGGTGTAGTGTCGGGGTTCTTCTCCTTGAGGTAGAACCAATGGTTTGACACCGCCAGGTATATATCGCCGGGACCCTGCCCCGGGAAGGTCCGCCGAATATTGATGCTCCAGAGAGCGTTGGTCAGCGGCTTGTAGACCGTTTCGTACCACGAAAAGAGCGCGTCGTCCCACGAGATGTCGCTGGACAGCTCCTCGTTCAAAAAGTGACGGTGAATTCGAATGTGATCGGCCAGCGTCTTCCAGTTGGCGATGCGTTCGAATGTCACCCCTTCGCGTTCGAGCATTGCCCGCAACAGCGTCTCTTCCTTGGTCAACTTCTCGTTGATCATCGTCATTTCTTTCTCCTTCTCAAATGTTCACCGGTAAGGTAGCGCAAATCGACGAAAAAAGCAAAAATTTTCCTTGACAAATAGAAGAATTGACCCTTATCTAACGGTGTTTTAACGCAAAAACAGCGCCGGGCCGCGCATCATAAAGGGCATGGTGAGCTGGACGAAGGAGACCACGGCGGCGTTCATTATCCAGAACACGCGGAAACGCCGCTACGCCGGCGCGCGCGCCGGTCGAGACTCATTCGCGACTTCTATTCGTAACGGATGTCGGGAAGGTTGTTGAACACGAACATCGCGCTTTCGAGTTCCTCGGCGGTATCACGCAGACGGGAGAGGAACCCCCGCTCCGATCCCTCCTCGGGACGGGCCATTCCCATGAGGATCAGGGCCGCGTCCTTTGACTCCGCGGCGATAATCGACAGGGGATCGCCTGATTCCTCGTTGACGTAGACGTTCGTCTCGGCGGTGATGCGCAGGTCGGCCGAGGTCTGTTGCAGTTGCTCCAGCGCCGAATCGCGATCCTCCAATGAGGTGACGATCGACGAGAGGCGAATCACGAACTCCTGGTCCGTCTGTGACGTGGAGAGGATGTGCGCCAGAACCAGCATGAGCCGCACGTTGTTTTCCCGCCCGCCCCACCAGACGTGGATGGGGCCGCGGAATGCGCGCCACTCGCGATGGCCCTTGTGAAAGAGGATGATGTTCTTCTCCAGGTCACAGAGGTGCGTGAGCATCCGTACGTTGGCGCGATCGTTCCAGGCGTTGGAGGGCAAACCCATCATGACGGTGTTGGAGGATCCCGCCGCAAATCCCTCCGCCTGTGACGCCACGACGACACCCTCCTGGAAGTCGTCCGTTACGATTCGTTTGAAGTAGACGTTTTTTCCCTCTATCAGGTCGGCGATCTCCGGCGCCGGTTCATCACGACGCTTGCGATCGACCAGTTGGTAGATCGCCAGGACACCGCTGGATCCGGTTAGGGCCGCCGCCGTGTGCAGCAGCTCCGAGTGTGCGTGCGGCTCCGAGGCGAACACCTGGACCAGGGGGCGCCAGTTCTTCCCGGTTCCAGTCCCAGTCCGGGCGTTCTGCAGGTTCTCGGACGTACGGAAGAGAAGCGATAACCAGAACCCCTCCCAGATACCGCCGCGCACATCGCGATTCCGGGCGGTGAGGAAGAGAAAGAGCGTCGCCACGATCGCAAGGGCGATTGCCGTGAAGAGCGGGTTGATAAGGAACATCACCGCGAAGCATCCAAGGGCGCCCACCATGTTGATCGGCCAGGGGATCTTGATGCTCGGCCTGAAACTCGGATTGCCCACGGCCGTTTCAATCCCCGCCGCAAAGTTCAGGACGCCGTAGGTCGTCAGAAAGAACATCGTGAGAATACCGGCCACCACGTTGAGATCACCCAGGAGGATGGCGACAAAGGCCATTGCCACCGAAAGCGCCAGGGCCGGGAGCGGTTCGTTCCGCGAGCCGACGCCGGCGCTGAAGGGGCGCGGGACGATCCTGTCCTTTGCCAGGGCCTGCAGCGTTCGCGGTGCTGCCAGGAGTGTTCCGATGGCGGAACTCAGGGTCGCGCCGATAACGCCTATCGTGACGAAGAGCGGCCACCGTGCTGCATCGCGAAGGGCGGTCGATGCGGGCAGTTCGCCCCGGGGAACGCTAAAGGCGAGCATGGCCGGGACGGCCAGGTAGATGAGGAACCCCGCGCCCACCGCCAGGAGCGTACCCCGGGTGATACTCCGGCCCGGCGTCTTGAGATCTCCCGACATGGAGACGCCGGCGAGGATGCCCGTAACGGCCGGAAAGAAGATCGCGAAGACGTTCCAAAAGGATGCACCGTCACCGTAGTCCGGTTCGAGGTGTGCAAAGGCGACGTCAAAGCCGGCAAATATCGAAACCAAACTCAGGAGTACGACCACCAGAATCACGTACTGGACCTTGACCATAAACGCAGCGCCCACCAGGGAGAGCATGGTCAGCACGACGAGCGTCACCAGCGCGATCGACGTCACGCTTAAGGTCGGCACGATCGCGTGCAGCGACTCGGCAAAGCCGATCACGTAGAGCGAGATCGAGAGCGCCTGGCTCAGGTAGAGCGGTACGCCGATGCTGCCCCCCGCCTGGAGCCCCAGTACGCGGGATATCATGAAGTAGGCTCCGCCCGTTTCCATTCGTTCGTTGGAGCCGATGCTCGCCACCGAGAGGGCGGTGATAAAGGTGATCACGTTGGCTATGCCCACGATCATGAGTGTCTGGATCAGGCCGGCCTTCGCAACGATCCAACTGAAGCGCAGGTACATGATGACGCCGATGATCGTAAGAAAACTCGGCGTGAAGACACCGCCGAAGGTTCCAAGCGTCCGGGGCGTCTCCGGTTCCTGGGTAACCTCTTCTGCGGGGGTGAACTCTGTGTCGACTACGGCGTTACGCCGGAGAAAGGGGATCCGTGGAAACCTCATCGTGAACCATCGTATCAAATATCTTGCCCGGATTTAATATCGCCTTTGGATCGAAGGCGCGTTTGACGGACCGCATGAGGTCCATGTACTCACGGCTCACAAAGGTTGACATATAGGGCTTGCGTTTGTGGCCGATTCCGTGTTCGCCGCTGAGACGCCCGCCGAGGCCGGCGGTGAGGTCGTAAAGTTCCCCCAGGATCGTCGGGAGCGTCTCCTTCCAGCGTTCGATACTCCAGTCGGGGTTTTTTACGAGCCGCGTGTGGATGTTGCCGTCACCGGCGTGTCCGTAGGCCGGAATGAAGATACCGTACCGTTCGGCGATTGTTTCCATGCCCTCGAGGAGGTCCGGAATGCGCGCCGGCGGCACCACCAGATCCTCGTTTGCCTGGTGAGGACTGATCTGGGCGTAGCTTTCGGCGATGTTGCGCCGGACGCGCCATATGCGCTCGCTGGTGGTGGCGTTGTCGGCGACGTATATCTGGAGGGCGCCGTTCTCTTCGCAGATGCGGCCGATCGTGTCGTACTCCCGCTCGCACTGATCCGCGTCGGGACCGTCCACGGTGAGGATCAGTACCGCCCCGGCGTCCTCATACGGGAGCGTCTCGTTGAGATAGCGGCACGCTTGCCGGAAGCTGCCCTGATCGATGAACTCGATCGCCGTGGGCGTAATGCCCCCGGCGCTCATGATCTTCGGCACCAGGGCAATCGCGGTGTGCGGGTCGGGAAAGAGGCAGAGCAGATCCACCGAGGCTCGCGGTTTCGGACTCAGGCGCAGGACGATCTTCGTGAAGATGCCCAGGGTCCCTTCGCTCCCGATCATGAGCTGGACAAAGTTGTACCCCGTCACGTCCTTGATCAGTTTGCCCCCGAACTCGACGATCCGGCCGGTGGGCGTAACCACTTCCAGACCCAGCACGTAGCGGCCGGTGACACCGTACTTCACCGCCTTACCACCCCCGGCATTCTCGGCAACGTTCCCGCCGATTGCGCACGACTCGAGACTCATCGGGTAGCCGGCGTAGAAGAGACCGGTCCCTTCGAGGCGTTCGTTTATTTCGGCGGTAATTACGCCGGGCTCGACCACCACCATCATGTTGTCGGTGTCTATTTCGAGAATGCGGTTCATTCGGTCCGAACGCAGCAGAATACCGCCGTAGATCGGAACGGCACCGCCGGAGAGGCCGCTCCCGGCACCACGGGGCGTCACGGGGATGCGTTCCCGGTTGGCGAGTTTCATGATCGCCGCGATCTCTTCTGCAGATCCCGGGGCAACCACCACTTCCGGGGCGCCGGCGTACTCGGGATCGGGGATCTCGTCGTGGGAGTACGGCTCCAGCGCCTCCGGGTCATCCCAGAGGACGTTTCGTTCGCCCACGATCGAACGCAGTTCGTCCACTACCTTCGGTGTGACGACCGCGTAGGGGCCGCTCGCGTCTACCTGCATGATCCGACGATACTACCCAAAGAGCCCCATCGGAAAGTAGACGTTCAGGAACTGCTGGAAGAGGAAGTAGAAGGCGAGGACTGCGGCGAGGGCGATGATGATCGCCCGGAGCGTTCCCGCGTGCGCCCGAAAGGTGATCACCCCCATGGCCACCACGCCGACGATACTGGCCGGCAGGAGACCGACCACCGGAATAAGGAGCGTCCAGATCACCATGGCGGCGATGAGCGTTCCCGACCGGCGGTGGCGTTCCGCCGCGTCGCCCCGGGCAATCCGGATAACCGGACCGTTGCCGGCCAGGGTGAGGCCGCCCAGGAGCAGGGCAAGTACCACCACGATCGCCGCTAGAACGCGCGGGTAGAGGCGGCTCAAGGGGCCGTACGTTCCGCCCTCGAGAAACCAATAGACGCCCACCGTTAGGAGGATCGCCGACGAGAGCAGGTTCCGTGACCGTTGGCTCAATGCACCGGGCCGCCTCACGATTGCACCTCCCC
>JANQHT010000047.1 GCA_028282545.1 Spirochaetales bacterium | reverse complement strand
ACAGAAAACTTACTTGCAACATTTTTATCCTACTCACCAGGTCGAAATTTACTGTTACACAGATGCAAATATGCCTTTGGATGACCCTTATAATAAGCCGCCACGGATGGAAAACGTTTTAAACCTATTCAAAATCCTTTTAAGAGCTCCGCAAACTTCTGCATCGCCTTTGGACTGCCCCATGCGAACGTCCAGGTCATCGTTCCCTACGTGGGGGGCGGCTTCGGCGGCAAGGCGGGCATTGGGATCGAACCGCTGGTGGCGGTGCTTTCCCGCGCCGCCGGGGGGCGACCGGTGAAGTTCATGGCCTCCCGGGAGGAGGAATTCAGCCTGCTTCCCTGTCGCAGCCAGTTGACCTATACGATCAAGACCGGCGTTTCCGCTGAAGGGAAGATCATCGCCCAGAAGATGACCATGTACTGGGACTCCGGCGCCTACGCCGACTACGCTGTCAACGTGACCCGCGCCTCCGGATACTCCGCGGGGGGGCCCTATGAAATTCCCAACGCCTGGGTCGACGCCTATACGATCTACACCAACAAGCCCTATGGAACCGCCTATCGCGGGTTCGGCCACGTGGAGTTCTTCTGGGGGCTTGAACGGCACATGGAGCTGGTGGCCGCGGCGATCGGCATGGACCCGGTTACGTTCCGGACGCGCAATACCCTGAAACCCGGCGCCACGACGCTGACCGGTGAGAAGATCACGGAGAACCATGGGAACCCGACCCGCGTCATCGAGGCTGCCGCGGAAGCGATCAAGTACGGGACGCTCACCGCGGACGAGGAAGCGCGACGGAAGCGGACGGGGCGGAAGATCGGCAAGGCCGTTGCGGCGCTTCACAAGGCGCCGGCGATGCCGCCGTTCACCGCGACAACCGTTATCCTCAAAGCCAACGAGGATGGCTCCGTCACCGCCAACCTTTCACTGGTAGACTACGGACAGGGAACGTACACGGCCGTTGCCCAGATGATCGCGGAGCGCCTGCGGTGCCCCATCGAGATGGTCAAGGTAGCCTTTGAATGCGACACGGATCGCGATCCCTACGACTGGCAGACGGTGGCGTCCAAGGGCCTGATCCTCTCCGGAAACGCCGCGATCCTAGCGGCGGACGACTACCTCAGGACGGCCTACGATATGGCCGCCCAGGTGCTCCGGGCCAACCCGGTCGATCTCGACCACGACGGCGAGAAGGTCTTTGTGAAGCACCACCGGGAAAGCGCCGTCACCTTCAAAGAGATGGCGATCGGCTACTGCTACGCCAACGGCAATTCGATCGGCGGTCAGTTGGTGGGAGTGGGGCGGTACATCGCCCAGGGGCTCAGCCACCTCAACAAGGAGACCGGCGCCGGTCTACCGGCTCTGGATTGGACGTACGGAGCCCACGGAATGGTCGTCGAGATCGACGAGAAGACGGGCGAATACACCATCCTCAAAGTCTACTCCGTCTTCGACGCCGGAAAGGCGATCAATACCGACGCCGTTCGCGGCCAGTCGATTGGCGGAATGATCCAGGGGCTGGGAACCGGGATCATCGAGGGATACATCTACGACGAAAAGGGGCGGCTCCTGAACCCATCCTTTACCGACAACAAGATCCCCACCGCCGAGGACGTACCGCTCGAAGTGGGGGTGGGCGTGGTGGAAACGCCGCAGCTCGACGGACCCTACGGTGCGCGAGGAATCGCGGAGCACTCCATGATCTCCGTGGCGGCGGCGCTCGGAAACGCGATCCAGCAGGCCACCGGGGCGGAGTTGACGCACATGCCGATCCGCGCCGAGGACGTGTGGCGCGCCTCGCAGAATCTCGAACCTATCGACCACTGGATCACGAAAAGCCCCGCCGGCAGCTGCCGGTCGGTTCCGGAGATTCGGAACACGGAGTGTGATTAGGGGCCGTTTTCCTCACGGAGGGCATCCAGTTCCCGCAGGGCACCCAGAAGGGTGCCCGTTCTTTCCTCTAAAGGTGTGGAGTCGATCGCCAC
Organism: Spirochaetales bacterium; assembly: GCA_028282545.1. GTDB lineage: Bacteria > Spirochaetota > Spirochaetia > DSM-27196 > Alkalispirochaetaceae > JANQHT01. Next base: position 34,357 of record JANQHT010000047.1, on the reverse strand, counting down.
GACCCTGGGTACACTCCGGCCGTAGTCCGAGCACAGCTCGACAAACCGTGAGATCAGCGAAGGCCGCACAGTGGCGATAACCGGTGCGCTCGACCGCAGCAGGGCCAATAGGGCGGGCCAGAATCCGGTTCGGCGATCGAGTTCCAGGGGGCCCACCTCGTCGACGATTACCGTTCTCTTTGCATCGGCGGCGCCCCCGGCGATGATTGTGTTGGCGCGGGCGAAACCGGCGGCGTCAAACCGGTACGGACCGATCTCCAACAGATGAGCGGCATCGTTCCCGCCTGAGGGCAGGAGGTCTGCCAGGAGCCACGATTCGTCGGAGGCGATGTCCCGGGCGATAATCGCGGAGCGCCCGACCCGGTGTGGTTCCTGGGTCGACAGGATACCTACAACGCCCGGTTTCGGTGTATCTTCGGCGAGCGAACGGAGCGCCGTGGTTTTTCCCGATCTTCGTGGTCCGGTGACGATAAGCGTCATTGGCCGGCAGTATCGCCGGTTGTCGCCACGCGTCGCAACCGGCCGGCTGGGGATGTGTAGTACAATGGCGCTTTGGAGGCATCAGTGGCAGAAGAACGACGAATCGAAAAGGTAGTTCAGCACCACAGCGAGCGAATCCGAGATCTCATGGATACCACATCGAGCCGCTTGTGGGATCTCATCGCGGTATCCAAGCTCAACTCTGCGTTTGTCCGGGAAATGGTTCTCTCCAACGATGAAAACCAGAAGGCGCTTTCGATCGTTGACGAAGAGGTGCATCGTTTCCAGGAAACGTCGGCCCGCGTTGTCGCCGCGGCGGACGAGTCGGTCACCCGACTTAGCACGAGTCTTGAACGTTTCTCCCGAATGCGGAAGAGCATGGACGAGTTCACCTCGGGGATCAACGAGATGGAACGCCGGTTCCTGGCGTTTCGCAACACCCTGCAACAGATGGATGACGCCACCGGAAAGATCGGGGCCACCGTTGATGCGATCGAGAACATTTCGAGCCTCACCAACCTCCTGGCGTTGAACGCGGCTATCGAGGCGGCCCGGGCGGGTGAGCACGGCCGCGGTTTCAAGGTTGTCGCCAACGAGGTAAAGAAACTCGCCGACGAGAGTCAGAAACGTACGGAAGAGATCAGCGGGCTTCTGTCCGACCTGCACAAGCGCATGGCATCCACGCTGGAGACGTTGTCGGAGTACGAACAGATCAAGAATACGATCAACTCTCAGATCGAAACCACGGTGGAAGACCTGGACGAGTCCAACTCGGCCCTGACCGAGACCGACTCCAGCGTACGTGAGATCGCCGGGGACGTGCGGGATCAGAAGGTCAACGTCGATCAGATAACCGAACAGGTCGGGACACTGAGCGGTGCGTTTCATCGCGTCCAGGCGAGTGGAACACACGTCATCCACAACCTCAGGTACGAAGAGGGAGTCGTCGATTCCCTGGCCGCGGGCGATTCGGAAAATCGGGCCGCAGTGCGCGACTTCACCTCCGCCTTTTCCGACCTGGGCCTGCTCAAACGTCAATCGCGGGTGATCTACGTCGGGCACGACCTTGCATATCCGCCATGGTGTTACGTGGAAAACGGACGATCAGTGGGAATCAGTGTAGACATCCTCAACATGATCGCGGAGAAGATGAGCATGAACCTCGTCTACCATCCCGGCCAGTTCGAGGACGTGGCCAACAGGTTCTTTGAGGGGAAGATCGACCTTCTGCTCAACGTAGGATGGCCCAACGCCTTTTTCGAGGGCAAACCGGTGGTCGCGACGGGCGCCTACGCGACCTTTGAACCGGTCTTTTTCGTGGAGCGATCCGCCCGGGAGACCACTGGTACTCAACCCCTGGAGGCGTTCGACGGGAAGCGCGTCGCCTACCAGCAGGGCAGCTACGTGGAGGAGTGTATGGGTGGTATCTCACCCGTGCTCGTCACCGTCGAAAACGACATCCAGGGAATCGCCAAGCTGATCTGGGGGCAGGTTGACGCGGTTGCAACGGAGCGGTTCGTGGGGCAGCATATTTCGCGGAAGTTTTTCCAGGGACAGATCGAGGAGGCCAGCTCAACCTGCGTCATCCTCAAGGTCGTCATGCTCTTTCTCCAGGCGCGAAGGGACCTTCGCGATGCGATGAACGACGCACTGGGGGACGCCGCCGTTCGTCGGGAGATCGACGCTATCATAAACCGCTACGCGTCGTAGCGGGGACCAACGGGCCGGCAAAACAACCTTGCCCGTCCACGCTACCCGTGGTACTGTGCTTGCACGCAACAAATAATCGGGAGGGAAAAGATGGAGCGATTGATAAAGGCAATAACAGCGTTGGTCGCTGTCGGGTTCATTGCAGTGACCGCGGTGTCTGCCGGTGGAGAACAGGAAGCGGAAGACTCGGTTCGCATGGCGGCAATTTTCCCGGGATCGATACAGGACGCGGACTACAACACGCTGGGCTACATCGCTGTGCAGGAAGCTGGAAATGCCTTTGCCATGGACGTCGCGTACAGCGAAAAGGTCGCCGTTCCCGACGCGGAGCGGGCGCTCCGTGAATACGCCGAATCGGGGTTCGACATCATCTGGGTGCACGGTGCACAGTTCAATGGAGCCGCCACGACGGTTGGCCCGGAGTACCCGGACATCACGTTTGTCATCGAGGTCGATATTGTGCCGGCCGAGAAGCTTCCCAACTTCTGGTACCTGGACCGAAACTACTACACGGGGTTCTACGTTCTTGGCGCGCTGTCGGCATTAAAGACCGAAACGGGCGTCATCGGCTACGTGGGCGGTCTCGAACTCCCGTTCCTGCGCGGTGAGATCAACGCGATCAACCAGGCTCTTGACGATCTCGGCAGCGACGCAACCCTGGAGTACGTCTTCGTGGGCGACTTTAACGACGCCGTCAAGGCGCGGCAGGCGGCGGAGGGGCTCATTGCGCAGGGTGCGGACGTGATTGTCTCTGCGGTCAATGCCGGCAACTTCGGGCTCTACACGGCTGTGAAGGAGGCGGGACGCCCCGTCTACATCACCACCACTTACACGGATAAGTACGATCAAGCGTCGGAGAGTTTCATGACCTCGGATATCTTCGATTTCACTACGCCGATCCAGGATGTGGTGGCAGCGGTTATGGCCGGCGAGCCGGGTGGATACCGATTGCTCGAGTACGGTCAGGGCAAACCACGGTACACGCAGTTTCCCATTCGGAACGTCTCCGACGATATCGCGTCCCGAGTGCGGGAGATCGCGGAACAGGTGGAACGCGGCGAAATCGTCGTTGAAAAGAACCTCGCCGAGATTCTGCCGCGGTAGTAGCGTCAATGACACGACCGCTGGTCGAGCTGCGCGCCGTTTCCAAGCAGTTCGGAACGGTTCGCGCGCTCGACGGCGTCGATTTTTCCGTTCAACGATGCGAGATCCGGGGGCTCTTGGGCGAAAACGGCGCCGGGAAATCGACGTTGATGAAGGTCCTCTACGGGCTCTACGCTCCCGATAGCGGGGAGGTGCGGGTTGACGGTGAACCGGTCCACATCGCGTCGCCCCGCGATTCAATTGACCTCGGAATCGGGATGGTTCACCAAGTATCAACGCTCGTACCCGAGTTTAACGCGGTCGAGAACATCATGATGGGCGGTGAGGGCGATTCGTTCACGTTGCCCGTCGCCGCGGTGGAACGCAGGATACGCGAACTCTCCGACGATTTTGGCCTTGAGTTTCCCCTGGATGCCAAGGTCAAAGGCGTCTCCGCCGGTGTCAAGCAGAAGATCGAAATTGTCAGGGCTCTCTATCGCGGCGCCCGGCTCTTGATACTCGACGAGCCGACAACGTCCCTCGTGGAGAGTGAGTTCGTCCAGCTCCTGGAATCGTTAAAACGGCTCGTGACGCGCGGCGTGACTGTGATCTTTATTACGCACAAGATGCGGGAAGTGATGGAAGCGTGCGACTCGGTAACGGTCATGCGGAAGGGGCGCGTACAGAGTTCGCTTGGCCGTGGGGAGATGACCAAGGAGCGGCTCGTCAAGCTGATGTTTCTGGAACGCGATATCGACATAACGGACAGTGCACTTCCGAACGTGACCGTAAAACCAACGAAGCGAAGCGCCCGACCGTTGCTTGAACTCGACACCGTCGGTGCGCCGGGATTGCACGACCTTTCGTTTCACGTTCACGGTGGTGAGATCGTCGGCGTTGCCGCCGTTTCCGGCAACGGCGAGCGGGAACTGGCGGAGATCATCGTTCATCCGCGGAACATCACCTCCGGAGAGATTCGCGTTGACGGCGCCTCTGTCAACGGACTCTCGACGTTGGACGTATTTGCCTGGGGGGTCGCGTTTACGCCGGAAGACCGCGTCCACGAAGGTGTTTTGAACGACGGTTCGATCGTCGAAAACACGCTTCTCGGGCACCACGGGGAGGCACGGTTTGTCTCTCACCGCGGTTTCGTCCGTTGGAACGCCGTCCGCCAGGCGACCCGGAGCGTGATATCTGAGTACAACGTCGATACGCCGGATGAGACGCTCGCGATTCGTCGCCTCTCCGGCGGCAATATGCAGAAATCGATCATCGGCCGTGCGTTTGTTTCCGATCCGCGCGTTCTGGTGACGCATAATCCTACCTCCGGCCTGGACATCTCCACGGTTGAGTTTATTTTCGAGCGCCTGGTACGAATGCGCACAGAGGGTGGCGCCGTTCTGTGGATCAGCGAGGATCTGGACGAACTCATGATCCTCAGCGACCGCATCGTCGTCCTCCACGGCGGGAGCATCGCGGGTGAGTTCGATCGCGACCGGTTTGATAAGGTTGCGATCGGTTTGAAGATGATCGGGGGGTAGGCGTGGGCGACATCAAGCGCAAGTTCGCCCGGGGGGTGTTGATCTACGGCGTTTCGATCGGGCTTTCCCTGGCATTGGTGCTGGCAGTTCTCGCGCTTCTGGGATACGACGTGGGCCGCGCGTTCACCACCTTGTTCTTTACCTCCTTTCGATCGGCCTTTGGCTTTCGGGAAACGATCAAGAAAGCGATCCCGCTGATGTTCACCACCTACGCCTTCACCATTCCCTTTATGATCAAGTTTTTTAACATAGGCGGCTGGGGGCAGATGCTCTTCGGCGGGACCGCGGTCACCGTGGTTTCGCTGTTGCTCGCACCCGTCGGTCTGCCGGCGATCGTCCTGGTACCGATGCTGCTGGTGGTGGGTATGGCTGCGGGGGCGCTGCCGGCGGGTGTCGCCGGATGGCTCAAGGCGCGGCACGACATCAATCCGATCATATCGACGATCATGCTCAACTTTGTCGCCTTCTATACGGTCAACCTGGCAGCTACGGCGGATCGCTTCAAGGATCCTACCGCCGGACACCCGATCACGATTCCGCTTCCGGCGGCCGCCACGCTGGGAACGTGGTGGGGGATCCCCCAATCGATCCTTGGGGCGGTGGCGGCCGTCGTCTTTGTCCACCTCCTGCTGGAGCGTACGCGCCTGGGATACGAAATTCGGGCGGTAGGGTACAACGAGAACGCCGCACGAACGTACGGCATCAACTTCGAAAAGACGATCCTGTTCACGTTTCTCCTTAGCGGCGCCCTGGCCGGACTGGGCGGGACGTTCGAGGTCATGAACATCCACGGCAAGCTCATCGAAGGATTTGCCAAAACGAGCGGTGCCCAGTACGGAATCCTGGGGATTCTCACCAGTCTGGTTGTCGCGGGAAATCCCCTCTCCGTTCCGGTTGCGGCGTTCTTCATGTCGGTCCTGCTGGTGGGGGCGGATAGCTTGCAGCGGGTCATGCAGGTGCCGGTAGAGATGGTTTTTGTCAGCCAGGCGGTTATCGTGATGTCCGTGGTGGTTCTCAGAACGCGTTTGTCCGGGAAGGGGCGGTAGATGGCGTTTGTCAACGTTCTGCTGACACAGATCGTTACGTACACGACGGTGTACACCCTTGCCAGCCTGGGCGTTGTTATCGCAGGACGGACCGGGGTGTTCAACGTGGCCGGCGAAGGAATCATGCTCGCCTCCGCTTCGGCCGGGTTCCTGGCCGCCTTTTTTAGCGGTAACTGGCTGGTCGGTTTTGCCGTGGGGGCGCTCATGGGCGCACTGCTCGGCGCAATCCTCATTTTCCTTCACGAGACGTTCCTGGTGAGCCAGTTTATCCTCGGGATATCGCTGGTGATCTTTGGATCCGGGATCTCCGACCTTCTCTACAAGCTGGTGATGGGGGTGCGATTGCAGGCGCCCATTGCTCCCGCAACGCCGGACGTAACGATCCCGCTCCTGGGGCGCATACCCATTGTTGGTGCCTTTCTCAACCACGACCTCATCGTCTACCTCATGTACGTGCTCGTGGGCGCGAGCTGGTGGTTCTTCTACCGGACCAAGCGCGGTCTTGAAACGCGTGCGATCGGCGAGAATCCCGTCGCCGCGGACGTCGTGGGCGTGCCGGTGGTCCGCCGCCGGTACATCGCGACGATCGTCGGATCCGCCTGTATCGGTATTGCCGGGGCGTACCTGCCGATCGTGATCATCGAGACCTACGCTCCCGATATCGCTGCCGGGCGCGGGTTTATGGCAATCGGGATCGCCATATTCGCGAGTTGGAAGCCGCAACGGGCGTTTATCGGGGGCATGCTCTTTGCGGCGATTGAGGTGATCTCGTTTCAGCTCCAGATCGTATCTGACCAGATTCCCTTCCAGTTTTTCCTGATGCTTCCCTTTGTCGCGGTGCTCGCAGTCATGGTGCTCTTCAAGTCGCGAATTGAATTCCCGGCGGCGGTAGGGAAGCCGTACAGTCGTGAGTAACGGTACGTACGCCGAATGCCCCGGACGTCGATACGGCGGGGCCGGCCAAAGCGCCCCGGAGTTCCGGCTCAGCCTCCCCAGTACCGTCCCTGGATCTCCGTGAGTCTGGCGTAGATTCCCGACTCTTTGAGCGCGAACAATGTGTCCCGGAACACGCCGTAGAGGTCGGTGTACATCTCGTGGCGCTTTGCGTCCGGTTCCAGTTCCCCGGAAACGACGACCATGTGTTCAACTGCCTCTTCGATTGATCGAAACTGCCCGGTACCCGTGGCGCCCAAGATCGTAGCCCCGAGTGTGGTGCACTCCGATACGCGGAAGGTCTTGACTGGACGACCGTACACATCGGCCTGGATCTGCTGCCACAGTGTGCTTTGTGCGCCACCGCCGGAGAGACCGATAACGTCGAAGGGTGTCCGAAGAACGCCTTCCATCGCTTCTACGATCATTCGTAGCTCCATCGTGACGCCCTCGAGGACCGCTCGGGCCATCGTGTTCCGGTCGTGAACGAATGAGAGTCCCAGGGCGCCGCCGGAGGCGGCATGAACGTAGTTAGGTGTCACCTGGCCCGTAAAAAACGGGAAGAAGATGTATCCCCGGGAACCTGCCGGAGCATTGGCCGCCTGCGCAGTGATCAGATCGTATGTGCTCATTCCAAGTTGCGCAGCCGCATTGGCTTCCACCTGCGCGTAGGTGTCCCTCCACCACCGAAGGGTTGCGCCGGACGAGTACTGCGTGCCCTCCATGTCCCATTTCCCCGGAATCGCGTGGCCGCCGGTGATGACCCTTCCATCCGGGTCCGGCTTCCGGGAGTCCGCGTGTGCAACCATGACGCCGCCGGTGCCGATCGTGACTTCCGATAATCCCTCCCGTACGACGCCGGCGCCCACCGCTGCGCACTGTTGATCTCCGCCGCCGATCGCGATTGGCATTCCCGGCGCAAAGCCCGTTTCCTTGGCCGCTTGTGGAGTTATCACACCGACCTGCCGCATCGGTTGGGTGATCGGTGGAAGCTTTTCACGTTCGATGCCGGCGGCGGTAAGAATCGCATCAGACCAGTCGAGCCGATCAATTTCCATCATTCCGTTGAGCGTGAGCGACGCCGGGTCTGAGAACATCTCCTCTGATCCGAGTTTGTGGAGAAACCACTCCTGGCCGTTGACGACTTTCCACGTCTTGTCCCACACCTGGGGCGAGTTCCGGCGAATCCACATAATCTTGAAAAGCGCCCAGTGCGGATCCATGGCGACGCCCGCCTCGGCGACGTACGCTTGATCGCTCATCTTTTCCCTGAACTGCGCCAACTGATCTCGGGCCGCCCGGTTGTCGTTCCACACGATCGACCGATGCAGCGGCTTCCAGTCGCTATCGATGCATACAAACGTTCCGCGCTGGCTGGAAAACCCGAGGGATCCGATTTCGCCCGGATCAACGCCGGTGGACTGAATAACCTCCCGACTCGCTTCGCAGAGTTTGTTCCAGACGAGTTCGATGTCCTGTTCACTCCAGCCCGGTTTTGGTACGTGACACGGGTATTCACGATAGGCGCTGCCCACGACGCGTCCTGCAAGATCGGTGATCATGACCGTTGCGCCGGACGTTCCGGCGTCGATGCCAACTGCGTACTTCGCCATAGTGTTATCCTCCATTGTCGGGATATGCACGCGGCGCCCCGGATTGGAGGGCACTACCACGCAATGCGAGTTCCCGTTTGAGTCGAGACGCCGATTGGTAGTGAATCGCGGGGACACCCTGCCGTATCGCCCGCTCTACATGGCTCATCTGCCGTGACACAAGGACAAACCGATCCAACCTGCCCGGAAGTGTCGCCTCAGATTCCATGAACGTGGGGACGCCGGCCGGAAGAATCGCCCGGTATTCTCCCAGGAGCGGGATTGGCGGCATGATCACCTCGACGCGGGCTCCTTCGACGCACAGATCGTTGACGAACTGGACAAGGTCGATATCTGACGGTTGCTCCCCGTACAAGGAGGCGACGACGGTTTGCATGTGCGGGTCTACCGGAGTCTCCCCTCCGCCCCGAAGACAGGTGTCAATTAGATAGAGCCCCGTTGGGGATGACGGAACGAGCGCCAACCGGGAGTTGTCGTCGGCGACAAGATTTCGAACGTCCGGGGCAATGGTTCCGTACAGATAGAACCGCAGCGACGTCTTCATTCGCGGGTTTCTCCAAACAGGCTCATCACCACCGTCCGCTCGGCGTTCTCCGGCTGGAAGTCCATGAAAAGGACCTCCTGATACGTACCAAGGAGCATTTTGCCGTCGGCGATCGGAATCGACAGCGTTTTGTTGAAGAGCGCCGACAGTACGTGGCCGGCGCCGTTTTTGTCGATCCCGCGAAGATGATGGTGGAATTCCCCATCCGACGGAACAACGCGTTCGAGGACTGCCTTCAAGTCGATGATAAATCCGGCCTCGTGTTCAACCAGCATCAAGGCGCTGGTGGTGTGCTGAAGCAACAGGTGGACGTACCCCGTTTCGATCCGTCCGGTCACGACCGCGTCTTGAACTCGGTCTGTGAGAACCTCCGAATAGTACTGTCCGTCGGAATAGATCGTGAGCGGTATTCCGGTCAGCGCTACCAATCGCTCCTCCACGTGTCTCGGTGTCTAAATGATCGTAAATCAACATTTAGATGTTGTCAAAGAAAAAAAATACGGGATTTAGTTTTCAAAATGATCGAAAAATAGGCGATTTTGCTTTGTTGAAGTCGAAATCGGATTGAACGGCTTGGAGTATCGCCGCGCGTATGGTATGATACCCGGTAAGGCGTTCCGGCGGTCATGCACAAGCAGCAGCAACGGATGAACGAGATTGTTCGCATCCTCTCGGTTGGCGGTATGCAGCGAATCGTGGAACTCGCGGATCAGACCGGCGTGTCGGAGGTTACGATTCGCAGGGATCTCCGTCGCCTCGAAGAGGATGGTCTCGTCTTCGTGGCCCACGGTGCGGCGTCCATCAATCCCCGCAGTGACAATCTACGTATCGGCGACAAGTACTTCATCACCCAACAGCAAGCGTTGCACCAGCGCGAAAAGATGATCATTGGGAAAACGGCTGCCGCGCTCGTTGAACCGCGGGACACGATCGTAATTGATACCGGGACAACGCCGTACTACCTTGCGCGGGCACTTCCCGTAAACTACGATCTCACCGTCATTTGTATGTCGCTCAATGTGTTCATCGAATTGCACGACCGTACCGACGTTAAACTCATCTTTGCGGGCGGGTACTATCACGCGAACACGTTGACCTGTGAGAGTGAGGAAGGTATCGCGATGATCCGTCGCCACCGAGCGGCAAAAGCGTTTCTCGGTGCCACCGGCGTTCACGAAAAGATGGGAGTTACCTCTTCAAACCCGTGGGAGCAAAAGACAAAACGGGCGATCATGGAATCGAGCCTTACGAACGTGCTGCTCGTAGACTCCGCAAAGTTCCAGGTCGTTCAGACATCGTATTTTGCCGATGTGGACGAGTTTGACGTACTGGTAAGTGATCGGGGCGTTCCGGAGCAGTACACATCGCTTCTCGCCAACACCGGTGTGCGTCTCGTCTACGCCGACGACCAGGCGGAATTACCGGTTTCCACGACACCCGCGGCGAGATAACGAACCAACTGTTCGAAACGCTACAAAACTGGCGTCACCGGTAGTATTGGTGGCGAAAAGTGTCCAAACATAAAAACTTACCCGCCAAGAATATTTCAAAACAGTCGTTATTTCATTTTTTATGACGTAATCGTTTCAAAAAATGGTTGACACCGTCATTTTTCGGTGTTTCAATTGAATACAGTTGGGAAAACGAAAAAAATGTGTTTCCAACGAAACATTTTCCCCCAAAGTAAGGAGAGCGTATGAAAAATCCGAGACTGTTTCCAATCCTAATGCTGATTGCAGCGATTGTTGCTCCGGGGATTGTCTTTGCCGCCGGCCAGGAGGAAGAGGACGGCGTCTACCAGATCGTGATGGTAGCGAAGCACGAGGGAATATCGTGGTTCGACGACATGCGTACCGGCGTAGAGGAGTTCGGAGCGGATCACGCCGATGTCGAAGCGTGGCAGATCGCCCCGGAAGGCGGTGACCCCGCCCGGCAGAACCAGATGGTTGAAGACTTGATTGCCCAGGGAGTCGACGCCATACTGGTTGTCCCCAACGATCCGGAAGCGATGATTCCCGTCTTGCGGCGCGCGCGTCAGGCCGGCATCGTTGTGGTTGCCCACGAAGCTGAACAACTCGTACGGGACTACGACGACGTCGTCGACTACGATATGGAGGCCTTCACCAACCACGAGTTCGGCCGAGTCATGGGAGAGGCGCTGGCCCGCGAAATGGGATGCCGGGGCAAATTCGCCGGTCAGGTAGGCGGTCTGACCATGGAAACGCACATGCAGTGGTACCGCGGACTCATGGACTATATCACGGAGAACTGCCCGGATATGGAGTTTGTTCTCGAAGAACCGATTGAAGACTGGAACACCGAACAGACCGCCTATGATAACGCCCGGGAACTGCTCGCGGCCTACCCCGACCTTACGGGCCTTTTTGGCAACTCCGCGTCGTCTACCATCATGAACGCTCAAGTCATAGAGGAACTGGGACTCATGGATCGGGTGTCCGCCGTGGGTCTTACACTCCCCTCGATGTCGGAGCAGTACATCCGCAACGGTTCTCTGAGCCAGGGGCAGGCGTGGCGTCCCGCCTCGGCCGGGTACGTGTGCGCCGCCATCGCCTACCGCGCCCTGACGGGACAGCCGATCGAAAGCGGCGTGGACCTGGGGAAGGACGGCTATCGTGACATCGTTGTCCAGGATCAGCTGATCTACGGCAACGCGCCGCTCGTTTTTAATCGAGGGAACATCGACGATATGCTCTTCTTCTAAGCGCTTCATCGATTGGACATACGACGGTATTCTAAAACTACATGGGTTCCGGTCCGGCGTACGCCGGGCCGGAACCGCTCTTTCAAGAGGGGAGGCTGATGGCCGGCAGATACGTACTTCAGGTGAAGGGCTTGAGTAAGGCGTTCCCGGGTGTGCAGGCGCTTGACCAGGTCAACATGTCGGTGGGATTTGGCGAAGTGCACTGCCTGGTCGGTGAGAACGGCTCGGGCAAATCGACCCTGATTCGGTCCGTGTCGGGATCGCAGGGGTTCGACTCGGGGAGTATCGTTCTCAACGGGAACGAGTACACCCATCTGAGCGCGCGGCAGGCCATGAACGAAGGAGTACAGGTCATCTATCAGGATCTCTCGCTCTTTCCGCACCTCACAGTGGCCGAGAACATCGCCTTCAACTGGATGGTCCGGGACGATGTCCGTCTGATCCGGCCCAAGGAGATCGCCGCTCGGGCGAAAGACGCGCTTATCCAGCTCAGGGAGAACCTTGATCTGACCGGGCCGGTCAAGAACCTCTCCATGGCGCAGAAGCAGATCGTCGCGATATCACGGGCCCTCGTTCTCGACGCGAAGATCATTTTTATGGACGAGCCCACCACGGCTCTCACCAGGTACGAGATCGACTCGCTCTTTCGGATAATCCACGAGTTGCGGGAGAAAGGGATCGCCACGGTATTTGTGAGCCACAAGCTCGACGAAGTCTTCCGGGAGTCGGACAACATCACCGTGATCCGGGACGGGAAGAAGATCGGTGATTTTACGACCGATTCCCTCGACGAGGAAACGTTGGCGTACCACATGACCGGAAGAACGATCCTTTATACGCCGTATGAATACACGGCCGACGCGAACCGGCAAACTCCGGTTCTGGAAGTGCGGAATCTGACGCGGGAGCCGCACTTTCGCGATCTGAACCTGTCTGTGTGCGCCGGGGAGATCGTCGGAATCACCGGGCCGCTCGGAGCGGGACGGACGGAATTTGCGCTCTCCCTTTTCGGCCTCAATCCGCCCGACTCGGGCGAAATTCTCGTCGACGGCATACCGAGGACGATCCCAACGCCCGTGGCGGCGATCAACGCCGGGATCGCCCTGGTGCCGGAGGACCGGCACGTGCAGGGGCTTCACCAGAAGAACGCGATACGAGAGAACTTGGTTGCGGGCGTTCTGGACGAGGTAACGAAGTGGGGTCTCCTCGATTCCGATGCAGCGGAGTCGGTGGCGAACTCGTGGTTCGAACAGTTGTCGGTCAAGGCGGTATCTCCGGAAGTATCGGTGGGTACGTTGTCCGGTGGCAATCAGCAACGCGTTGTTATCGGAAAGTGGCTGGCGACGCGACCGAGACTCCTCATTCTCGACGGACCAACCGTGGGAATCGATGTCGCGTCGAAGTCGACCATTCACGAGATCGTTCACGAGCTTGCTCGGCAGGGGATGGCTATCATCATCATCTCCGACGAGATCCCCGAGGTGTACAAGAACAGCAACCGGATCATCGTGATGTACGACGGTGTCTTTATCCACGAGACGAACCGGGAGGATATCGATCAGGAAGGTCTTCGCACCATCGTCGAGCAAGGAGTCCCCGCGTGAGCAGACTCCGGAATTCCCGGTTGGGTACATTTGTCGGTCGACAGGAATCGGTGCTTCTGCTGATCCTCCTGGCGTATGGGCTGCTGGTGGGAACGGTAAACCCGACGTTCTACAAGCTCGATAACCTCTTCCAGATCATTCGAGCCAGTGCGGGAACGATGATACTCGCGATGGGGGCCCTGGTTGTCCTGGCCTCCGGGGGTATCGACGTGTCGTTTACCGCCGTTGCGATTTTCGGCGGATACGCCACCGTGCGCATCATGATGGCATCGGGTATCGACAATATCCTCTTCGCCTTCGCCCTGTCTGGTATCTTCGGGATGGTCCTTGGCGCGACGAACGCCTTGGTGATTCACCGCTTTCGCCTGCAAACGCTGATCGCCACCCTTGGGACGCAGTCGATCTTCGTTGGGGTAATGACTCTCATCTTCGGCACCAAGTTCGTACCGGTCGGGGATATGCCCGATTCGATCGTCTGGTTCGGTACCGAACCGATGCTCACCCTCACCATGCCCGGTGGCGCGGCGCGATTGACCTGGTTCGTCGTGCCGATGATCCTCATGATAGTGCTCACGTGGTTTCTTCTGAACCGTACCCTCATTGGACGAACTGTGTACGCCATGGGAAGTTCGCGGGAGGCGACGGAACGGGCGGGAGCTGCGCTCTGGAAGACCCAGGCGTTTATCTATATGTACGTTGGTATGCTCGCAGGTTTTATGGGCATCGTGTACACGGCGCACGTTCGTTCCCTGAATCCGATCTCCCTGGTTGGGGATGAACTTTTCGTGATCGCCGCCGTTGTTCTGGGGGGTGCAAAACTGACCGGAGGGGTCGGTACCGTGTCGGGGACGGTGCTTGGCGTTCTTATCATCACGACACTTCAGACGACTCTGATTTTGATCGGTCTTTCCTCGTCGTGGATGCGCTTCTTTGTCGGGGGCATCCTTCTTATCAGCGTTTCGATCATGGCGATCCGGACAAACCGGGAGAACCTGCGAAACCTCATTTTTCATAGCGAGTGAGTGGTACGATGCAACCAAGAACTATCCATCTGACGAAGCTCTTCCTGCTCCTCTCGGCATTCGTCATCGTTGCGTTGCTGATCTACGGGATGTTCGGCTCCCGCTTCTACAACACCCGGAACCTCATCTCCATGGGATTCCAAGTGGGCGAGTTCGCGTTCCTCTGTATGGCAATGGCGATCGCGATGCTGACCGGGGGAATAGACCTCTCGATCGTGTCCAATATGAACCTTGCGGGCATCCTCGCAGCGTACGTCCTCACCAACGAGGCACTCCTGGCGGGAACGAGCGTCGGGACCGTCCTCCTCCTGGCGGTGACCGTTGCGCTCGTCTCCGGCCTGGCCGGCGGAATCCTCAACGGTCTCATCATCGCAAAGATCGGCGTTCATTCAGTATTGACCACGATCGGCACCATGATGCTCTTTGCCGGTTTCGGCATGATCCTGACGGGCGGCCGGGGCGTGGTGGGTTTCCCGGACGCGTTCAGCTACGTTGGCAACGGTACGCTCCTAGGGATCCCCTTTCCTTTCCTGCTCATGCTCCTATTCTTCGCCGCCGTCGGCTTCCTGTTGAAACGGTCGCGGTGGGGGCGGAGTCTGTACTTGTACGGGTCAAATCCGATTGCGTCGAAGTTTTCGGGCATCAACAACGCCGGAACGATCGTCACTACCTACGCCTTGGCAGGACTCCTTACCGGTATCAGCGCCCTGATCATGATTTCAAGGACGAACTCCGCCCGCGTCGGGTACGGAGAATCGTATCTCTTGCAGGCGATTGTGGTTTCGGTCATGGGTACGATGGATCCCCACGGTGGTTCGGGTCGGTTTTCCGGGATCCTCGTGTCGGTTATCCTGCTCCAGTTGCTTTCCAGTGCCTTCACGCGCCTCGGGATAACGCCGTTTGCCCGGGGGCTTGTGTATGGTTCCATCCTGCTGCTTATCATCATCGCTTACGAAACGTTGGCGGGGAGATCGGTAACAATCGGCAAGGAAAGGCCGCCCCGCGCTGCGGGACGGCCTGTCGACTCGATGTGATGTGCTATCCGATACGCCTTAGGCCCGTTCGATCTTGATCTGGCGCGGCTTGGCGTCTTCCCGCTTCGCGAGCGTCACGGTGAGTACACCGTTCCGATAGGTGGCGTTCACCTTGTCCGCGTCGCCGTCCCGCGGCACCGAGAAACTCCGGTAGAAGGAGCGGCGCGAGCGCTCACGAACGATCCAACCGTCGGTGGTCGTTTCGTCCTTTTTCTCCGCCTCGGCGGAGATCACGAGCAAGTCGTTCTCGACGTGGACGTCGATCTCGTTCTCAGAGAGACCCGGCATGTCCGCCTCGATCGTGTAGGCGTCGTCGCTCTCGCGGATATCCACGCGGGGACTGCGAACGGATCGTTCGGTGGTGGGGCTCAGGAGCGCGTCGAACATGCGGTCAAAATCGTCCATGGCGCGAAGTGTCCGGGGCGTCCGTACAGTCGTAAGGTAGTTCATCAAAAACCTCCGTTGGCTTCGGGGCGTGTTTTGCGGCGGAAGCGGTGGCCACCTTCACGTGCACCGTCCCGCTTCTCCGCTCCCCGGCCTTGTTTTTCCTGATGATGTATATGCATGATGCGTGCCAACTTGCCGAGTTCGCGATTCCGCCCGGCCCGCATCGACGCGGTGACCGAGGAGGCGACTCGACTCCCGCTCCGGTTGAGAAAACGATTATAACATTATGTAATACAAAGATTTACGTTTTGATGGACAACGAAAACAGGCGAGTGAGTCAAGTCCGGTACCGTCGTCTACCCGGCGGGGAATCTACCTTTGGTCGGCTCCGCTGCGTCGTTGCGACCGCCCCTGGCGCACAATGAACCGGGTAAACTGGGGTCATAATTACACAAGTGTATCATAAAGATACGTTTTTTCCGTGCCGTCGGGAGCCTGGGTCAATTTGACAATTCGGCCTCCGGCAGGGACACAATGAGCAGTTCGGTTCCGGTGGGATCGCTCGTTTCCGCGATACGCGAACCCGCCTTGTCAACGGCAAAGGCGTGCCCCTGCCAAAAAAGATCTAGATAGGTGCCGGTGAGGCTCGCGTTGACGCCCAGTCTTGCGGCGGTGCGGGCTACCCGCGCCGGCAGAGCCCGGGTAAACCGCTCCCTCACGGAGGAGGAGTAGGTTTCGCCGTTGGCCCGCAGGTCTATCCAAACGTCGGCGTGGCCTAGGCGCTCTTCCCAGTCGGAAAAAAAGGAGTCGCGACAGATCGTCATTCCCAGGTTGATCTCCCCCAGTCGAACCGTCCCGGCGCGTTCAAGCCGGCCCGGCTTGAGATCGAGGCTGTTCTGTTCGAAGGGAGTCAGGAACACCTTGTCCTGGGCGTAGATCAGTCTGCCGGATGCATCGAACAGGAGCGCACGGTTGCGCGTCTCGTTTCCGCCCGCTTCCGTGACCGGCGCAAAGGCGGTTCCCGCCAGGATGGCCACGTTGTGGTGCCGGGCAAGGCGCGACCACATTGCGAGGACGGGTCCGTACGATTCAGAGGCCCGTCGAGCCACCAGTCCGGGCAGGGAGGGTTCGCCCATCGCCTGGAGCGCCAGGAAAACGCTCCCGGAGGTCCCAATCGTTTCGGCGTAGGGTGCAAAGAGAATGGGAACGTTTATGTACTCCGGGAAGACAACCAGGATGACCGAAGGGTCCATCGCCACCGCCTGTTCCAGGATCTCCGCTACCTCCGCTTCGAAGCGTTCCCACGACGCGTATTTCACCGGTGTGACCTCGAACTGAACCAGCGCCACCGTAGCGTCCGCCGGTGTCAGGACCGGAGGGACGAGGAATGCGAAGAGTATCGCCACCCATTGACGTACGCGAAACATGACCTATTCTTCCGCCAGGAAGCCGAGTTCGTCTACCAGTTGGTTTTCCAGGAAGGGCGCGGCATCACCGGTGTAGAGTCCCACGTTGACCCGGAAACGGACTCCGCTGCCGTGAAATCCCTCGCCGATCAGGACTCGCCGGGACTCCCTCATCACGGAGGTCAGGATCATGTCTTCTTTCAGAACGATTACCGTGGGAGAGTTGCTCTTGCGAACCTGCAGGACAATTGCACTCACGCCGAACCAGGGGGTCTGAACGAAGTATCCCTCGCTGTACTCGAATACGCGCTGCCCCTCCTCAAGGTTGAACAGGGAGGTCACCCACGGAGCCGGTGCGCGCTCGCTCCCGCCTGCACTGCCGGTGGTACCCTGCCGGGAACCCGCATCGTCACCCTCTGCGGCGCCCGCGGATGAATCGCGCTCCGTGTCTCTGGAATTATCCGGCGCGAATGAACCCGGTGTGCGGCACCCCACGAGGAGAAAGAGCAGAAGGACGGTGGCCCATCGCGCGCTGCCGGTCAAAACGTCTGCATCGGTCGCGACGAGTGGTGAACCGCCAGGCGCTCAGCGATCGCCTCGCAACGGGTGATGATCTCCCGCTCGTCTAGCGAGACGTGATGACCCTGCTGCATCACGACGCGACCGCCGGCCACCACCCACTCGATGTCGCGCTCCTGTGCCGAGTAGACCAGATGGGAGGCCATATTGCGGGCCGGTGTCGTATGCGCTCCGTCCATGCGCAGTACCACCACGTCCGGCGGGGAGCCCACGTGCACCGTTGTCTGAGCCGGCAGACCGGTGACGGTTCCCGCCGCCGTGAGCAGCGGCGCCACTGCGCCGACCGGTGCCGCCGTTGCATCCCCGGTTGCGCCCTTGGCGGTGAGCGCTGCAAGCCGTACCTGTTCCAGCATACTCATGGTGTTGTTTGACGCGGCGCCGTCGGAACCGAGGGCCACCCGGATAGACCGTTCCAGGGCGCGTGGGAGCACGTCCGTCACCATGCCGAACTTGAGAAAAGTCTTGGGACAGTGGGCGATCGTGGCACCCCGTTCGGCAATCGTGTCGAGGTCGTCGTTGGTGGCGTAGTACGCGTGGGCGAGAAGGGTGCTCGGACCGATGGCGCCGCACCGATCGAGGTAGGCAACGGGGGTGGCCCCGTGTGTCCGGAGACTCCCTTCCACCTGGCCGTGCGTCTCGGAGACGTGAATGTGGAGCGGGAGCGAGTCGCGCGAGGCGGCTTCCACCGCGTCCCGCAAAAAGCGTTCGGGGCAGATGTAGGGCGAGTGCGGTCCCAGCGATCCGGTCAGGAGGGGAGAGCGCGTGCTCACCTCCTTGGCAAAGGCAACCGAATTCCTGAGTTCATCCGCGGCGCCCGGTGCGGTACCAAACAAGGCGACGGCGAGGTTGGCCCGCATGCCGCTCGCCTCGTACGCGTCGGCGGCACGATCCATTGCGAAGTAGTGGTCGTTGACGCTGGTGACACCGGCACGCAGCATCTCCACGGAAGCGAGCAGTGTTCCCCAGTAGACGTCGTCCGGAGTGAGGTTCTGCTCGACGATCCAGATGTGTTCGTTGAACCACTCTACGATCGAAACATCCTCAACGAGACCACGGAAGAGGACCATGGCCGAGTGGGCGTGGGCGTTTCGGAAGCCCGGAAGGACAACGCACCCCTCCGCATCGATGGTGGTGACGTGCCGTTCCAGTCGGGTCCGTGCCGCCACGGGAGCGATCTCTATCACCTCCCGGTCGTCAATGTGCACGTCGCAGGCATTGCCCAGACGCCCGGTGGGAAGGTCCAGAATGCGTCCGCCCTGTACTACCGTCACACCCTAAGTGTAGTACACCGGCGCCGATGGAGCGACCGTTGACCGTCCTGTTTATCGGCAGCAATCTCTCTGAATCGTTCATCGATCGTGACGGCCATACCCGTATCGTTCGCGATGTGATTTGCGGTCTGAACCGCCCGCTTCAGCGGCGAGGTAAAGGACAAACTAACCAGATCGCGATCGCTTGCCCACCGAATGCGTGATATGGCATATTGGGTATGTATAATAGACCCAATTTGGAGAGACGAAATGAACATCCTGGAAGTGCGGGATTTGAGCAAACGGTATCCGAAATTTCATCTTCGGGACGTCTCGTTTTCACTCGAACCGGGTTACATCATGGGTTTCATCGGCGTGAATGGGGCCGGGAAAACTACGACGCTCAAATCGATTCTGAACATGGTCCATCCGGACGGCGGGTCGGTGCTCATCAACGGCAAAGAGTTTCGAGAGAACGAGCTTGAGCTGAAGCAGATGATCGGCGTTGTACTGGGTGACAAGGACGTCTACAACCTCTATCGGGTGGGCAAGATCGCAAGAGTTGTGAGTCGCTTCTATCCTGGATGGGATGACGCGGCGTACCGGTCGTACTGCGATCGGTTTGATCTGGATCAGGATAGGCGACTCGTCGAGCTTTCTCAGGGAATGCGGACCAAGTTTTTTCTGACAATAGCGCTCTCACATGATGCAAAACTCTTCATATTCGACGAACCCACCAGCGGACTTGATCCGGCGGCGCGGGACGATCTGCTCGCGATCTTTCAGGAACTGGTCAAAGACGGCGATCGGAGCATTCTCTACTCCACCCATATCACGAGCGATCTCGAGAAGTGTGCCGACTTCGTCACGTACATCGACGATGGGGAACTTCTCGATGTTACCACGAAGGATGACTTCATCGATGCGTACCGGATCGTGCAGGGCAAATGGGAGTCTCTCGACAGCCGGCTCAAGGGCAAAACGATCTCCCATCGCAAGCATGACTACGGATTTTCCGCACTCATTCGCAGGGTAGACGCGGGGGCATTCAGTGGTTTTCAGATCGATCCGCCGTCAATTGAGGACATCATGATCTACCACACCCGCCGAGGAAGAAACCATGAATAATTTGCTTCGAAAGGAGTTCGGACTCACGATCCATCCCATGTATGTTGGTGCGGCGTTTATCTTTGGAGCCCTTGCGATGATTCCTCAATGGCCCTACCTGATCATCCCGTTCTACTTCTGCTGGGTCACGGTTCCAACGCTGATGGGCCGGCTCAAAACGAACAAGGACAACCAGTTTTCGGCACTCCTGCCCGTCCCGCGGCGTGCGGTCGTGGCCGCACGCGTGATGTCATTCTCCATCCTGGAGCTGTTGCACGTCATCGCCGCGGGTATCGGCTCGGCGGTTCATCTTGCGGTGTTCGGTCCCGAGAACTTCGCACTCCAACTCGGTCTGGGATACCTGGGCGTGTGCCTGGTAATCTACGGCGTGTTCAACGTGGTCCTGTTCCCCATGTACTACCGAACCGCCGAGAAGTTCGGACTACCGCTGATTCTCGCGATCGTCGTGAGCGCCGTCGTGGCAGGTGCGGCTGAGGTGCTTGTAGGCGTGAGTGAACCGGTTGCCGCAGTGTTGGAGAACCGCGTCGCAGCAGGCGTACCGGCGCTTCTCGGGGGAGCGATTGTGTTTGTCCTGCTTGGGTACGTCGCATTTCGAGTATCGGCAAAGCGATACGAAACCGTGCAACTGTGATGAACGTCACGGTTTCTCCCAGATCCGAGAAGCCGATCTATCAACAACTCTACGAGCAGATCTCGGCACAGATCTTGCGGGGCGAGCTGGCGAGTGAGTTCCCGCTTCCACCCATCCGCACCATGGCCAAGGAACTGCGAATCAGTGTGATCACGGTCAAGAAAGCTTGGGAGATGCTCGAGCGTGAGGGGTTCATCTATTCGATCGTCGGCCGCGGTTGTTTTGTGGAGGATCTCAGTGCGGCGGCACGTACGGACAAACGGATCGAGAAACTGACGGAGCGGCTCACGAAAGACCTCGCCTACTACAGAGAGATGGGTCTGACACTACACGAGATCATTCGGTGGGTGAAGCACGTCTACAACGAACGGGAGAACTAAGCGACGCATCGACTGGAGTTGCGATTGACATGGGTGTTTCTCTATTACTGTTTGAGCAACTCCTCCACGATGGGCGCTGGTGTCTGGTTCGGCGACTCGTGCGGTCGGCGCCAACTTTTCAAAGCGGGTACCCCGCCGTATACTGGCCAACCGGAGGAGCGCATGTTGGACATCGCCGGCCTGAGCAGGAGTTTTGGCGCTTTGAAAGCCCTGGATCGGGTGGACGTCTCGATCTCGCACGGCGAGATTCACGGAATCATCGGACCCAACGGGTCGGGGAAAACGACGCTGTTCAACTGCGTTACCGGCATCCTCGCTCCCGACGGGGGGAGTGTTTCGCTCCGAGGCGAGAACGTGACGGGACTGCCCCCCAAGGATATCGCCAATCGAGGTATCCGCCGGACCTTCCAGGCGGGAGAACTCGTGCCGAACCTGACCGTCCTTGAAAACGTGATGACCGGCATCTTTGACTTCTCCCCTCGTGACGTGGCGGATACGTTCCTGCGCCTGCCCTTTCGGCGGTCGCGACGGGAAGAGGAGATCAGGTCTGCCGCCATGGAGACGATCGACATGATCGGCATGCGGGCCGACATCGACCGCTGGGCGTACGACTTGGTCTGGGCGGAACGGCAGTTTGTTCAGATCGCCCGGGCGATCGTCGCACGGCCCGATATCCTTCTGCTCGATGAGCCCGCCTCGGGAATGGGTATGCAGGAGACGGACACGGTGGCCGAGATCATTCGGAAAATCCGAGCCGCCGGATCAACGGTGGTAGTCGTCAGCCACGACGTCAAGATGCTGATGGACCTCTCGGAGCGGGTCACCGTTCTCAACTTCGGCCGGCGCATCGCCGAGGGAACGCCGGTGGAGGTTCAGAACGACGAACGAGTGCTGGAGGCGTACCTTGGGAGCGAGTAATACCGCGCCGGACCGGCCTATCCTTGCCGTCGACGGTTTGAGCGTCAGCTACGGCCATGTGCAGGCCTTGCGAAACGCCTCGATCACGATCGGTTCAGGTGAAATCGTGGTGCTGCTCGGGGCAAACGGCGCCGGCAAGACCACGCTCATGGAGAGCATCCTGGGTATTCACACGCCCCACAGCGGTTCGATTTCCTTTGACGGCACGGACATCACCCGCGTTCCGGCGGATCGAAACGTGCGCTCCGGCATTTCCCTCGTCCCCGAGGGACGCGGCATATTCTCGTCCATGACGGTCCTGGACAACCTGCTGCTGGGGGCGCACCACAATCTCCAGGAATCCCCGGCGCGTCTCGACCGCGTCTTTCACTGGTTCCCGGTCCTGCGTGAACGGCAACAGCAGATGGCGGGAACGCTCTCCGGGGGCGAACGGCGGATGCTGGCGATCGGGCGCGCCCTGATGTCGCGGCCGCGGCTGATCCTCATAGACGAACCGTCGATCGGACTGGCGCCGAAAATCGTGAACGACATATTCGCAATCATCGCCGACCTCAACGCGGAGGGATACGCGATCCTTCTCTCGGAGCAGAACGCCTACAAGGCGTTGAAGACATCGAACCGTGGGTACGTACTCGAAACGGGGCGCGTCGTCCTGGAGGGCGCCTCGGCAGAGCTGCTCGACGATCCCGGTATCAAGGCCGCGTACGTGGGGGCGTAGCATGGAAGTCTTTATCGCGCAGTTCATGAACGGCCTTTCGCTCGGAAGCATCTACGTCCTGCTGGTCACCGGGTTCAATCTGCTGCTCCTGGTGGCGATGATCATCCACTTTTCCTATCCCCAGGTCGTTGTCTTCTCGATGTACATCTCCTGGGTGGCGCTTCGGTTCACCAATAACAGCATCGTGGTCGGCGTGGTCGCGGGGATCGTGTCGGCAATCGCATTGAACGTCGTTCTGGCACCGCTCTTCCAGCAGGTGATGCGAAAGCGCGGTCACGTGGACATCAACGCCACGATGGTCATCTCCCTGGCCATCGGGATGATCATCACGGACATCCTGTCCCACGAGTTCAACAGCGGCTTCCCCATCGCCTTTCCCGAGAACGTGCGCGGCGATGAAGAGTTGTTCGGCTTTGGTCTTATCCACATCTCCCGTGGTCAGGTCTTGTCGCTGCTGGTCGGCGTCGTCGTGGTATCGGCGTTCTTTTGGCTCCTGTACCGCACTAAATACGGCCGCGCCTTTCGCGCCATCGCGGAAGACCCGGATAACGCGCGCCTGGTGGGTATCCCGATCTTCCAGACGGGCCTCTTGAGCTACGCTCTGACGGGTCTGCTCGGGGGGCTCACGGCGGTACTCCTATCGGTTCTCCTGGGGTCGGCGTCACCGGGGCTGGGTGAAGCGGTTGCCCACAAGGTGTTGGCGGTCAGCATAATCGCCGGTCTGGGCAACCTCGTCGGGGGCCTCGTCATCGGCCTGGCCCTGGGAATCTTGGAGGCGATGGTGCAGGGCTTTATCACCGGTACGTGGTCCAACGCGATCGCCTTTGTCGTTCTGCTCGTGGTCATCCTGGCACGGCCACGGGGCGTGTTCGGAATGAAACTGTAGGAGGAAGCGTGCCCCTGTCGATCTTCTATTTCCTGGCCGTGGCCGGCATCAACATCCTCATGAGCTGGTCCCTCTATCTACCCTATCGCGTGCAGCAGTTGCACTTCATGACGGTGGCCAACATGACGATTTCAGGCTATATCGGCGCCTACGCCGCCCTGAACTGGGGGTGGCCCTTCGCGGCGGTGCTCCTCCTGGGCGTCCTCTTAGGGGCCCTGGTGGGATTCGTGACCTCCTTCGCGATCGGCGACGCACCGGCCTTTGCCGTCGTTATCGTGGGATTCACCTTTATCTACATCACCAAGACGATCGTTGAAAACATGGACGCCTTTGGCGGAACCATGGGGCTCTTCGGCATTCCCAAGATCGCCGCTACCCCCGGGGGCCACCGATGGATCATGTTCGCCGTCATCTATGCGTCGGTCATCGTCGTGGGGGCGCTGATTCACCGGTTCGATACATCGCGCCTCGGTCGCGCCACTTCGGCGATATTCGTCGACAAGAACCTCGCCGCGACCTTCGGCGTGGACGTCAAGAAAATGGGAATGGGTCTGCAGACGGCGGCGAGCGCCATCGGCGGGCTCTGCGGCGTTCTCTACGCCTTTACGATGCGGAGCCTCTTTCCTGAGTTCTTCACCTTTCACTACATCGGCATCGCCATGACGATGCTCTTTATCGGCGGCTACACCACGCAGTGGGGCGTACTCCTATCGGTTCCGATTCTCTGGGGGCTGCCGTTCCTCCTCCCCGAATCGGTCCAGTCCTGGCGAATAGTGATCTACGGCGTGCTTCTCGTGGTGATTCTGCTGATCAAACCGGAAGGTATCGTGACGCGCCCGCTCATCAGGCGAGTGGGAACGCTCCTCGGCGCGCGGAAGAGGGCGTCATGAAGGTCTGTATCGTCGGCGCCGGAGCCATGGGATCGCTCTTCGGCGGCCGCCTCGCCCACGCGGGTACAGACGTCATACTCTATGACATCTTCGCGGAACACGTTGACGCGATCAACCGCGAGGGGCTCTCGATCATCGGCCTGGAGGGCGCGGTGGAAACGGTCCGGCCCGCCGCCACCGGGGACATTCACGGCACCGCCGGTGCCGACGTATATATCTTTTTTGTGAAGGCAAACGCCACCGCCGGCGCCGCTTCCGCGATCGCCCTGGAGGCTCCGGAGGGTGCGCTCGCGGTGACGCTCCAGAACGGTCTCGGGAACGGGGATATCCTCGCCGCGGAGTTCGGATCGGATCGTACCGTCGTGGGTGTCACGAGCCAGGGCGCCACGTTTTTGGGCCCCGGACGCATCCGTCACGGCGGGACGGGACCTACGCACCTTGCCACGATCTCCGGGCGCAACGACATCCTCGCACCTCTGGTGAAGGCCCTGGGCTGTGCCGGCATTGAGACGCATGTCGAACCGAACATCGACGACCTCATCTGGAGCAAGCTGGTGATCAATGTGGGCATCAACGCGCTCACCGCGCTCACGGGCTTCATAAACGGGCAGCTCGCCGCCTACGGTGGTACCAAGGAACTCATGGAGTTGCTCGTTGACGAAGCGGTTGCCGTGGCGAAGGCGCGAGGGGTCACGCTCGCCTACGAAGACCCGGTGGCGCGCGTCCTCGAGGTGGCGCACAAAACGGCGCAAAATCGCTCGTCCATGCTGCAGGACGTTGACCGCGGGCGTCCCACGGAGATAGACGTCATCAACGGCGCGATCGTTGCCGAGGGGCGGCGCCTCGCCGTTCCAACGCCCTACAACCGCGCCGTGACGCTCCTTGTGCGCGCCCTGGATCAGAAGCGGAGCCGCGAAAAGGGCCCCGGGGAGAGTCCGTGATCACGGCGGAGGAAGCGGCTCTCCTGGAGGCGATTGACCCGGAGGAACTGGTCGATCTGACGCGATCCCTCGTTCGTATCGACTCGGTGATCCGCCCGGAAACGGGCAATACCGAAGCGGCGGTGGTTGCCTTTGTAACGCGTTGGATTCGCGACAACATCGGTATCGATCCCCTTGTTGAAGAGGTTGCGCCGGGGCGCGAGAACGTCGTTCTAACCCTCGATTTTGATCGCCCGGGCCACACGCTCATGCTTGAAGCGCACACGGACGTCGTCTCGGAGGGCGATCGTTCCGCCTGGACCTATGATCCCTTCGGCGCCGAGGTCGCGGACGGGAAGATCTACGGCCGCGGTTCCTGCGACATGAAAGCGGGCCTGGCGGTCAACCTGGTGATCGCCAGGATTTTGGCCGCCGCCGGCGGTGCGCGCCCGTCCGGTCTCTTGAAGGCTCCTGGATCGGCGCTCGCCGGGCGTCTGCGCCTGGGAATCGTCTGCGACGAAGAGGGCATGATGATCGGAATCAAGGACTACATCAACCGTGGTCACGCCGACGACGTTGATGCCTGCCTCGTTTCCGAACCGGAAGAGAACCAGCTCTGCCTCACCATGAAGGGCGCCGTTCGGGCGATCGTTCGCGTGAAGGGACGCATGGCGCACGGCGCAATGCCGCGGACGGGCATCAACGCCGGGACGCGTCTGGCCCGTGTAATTCTCGCCTTCCAGGGATATGAACGCGCCGAGATCGAGCGGTGCGGCGAAGACGAACTGGTAGGGTGGCCGTCGATCACGCCCACGGTGATCCAGAGTCCCCCGGCGGGCGAGCCGGCGCAGCTCAACGTGATGCCCGGCGAGGCGGTCGCCCACTACGATATCCGGACCACCCCGAAACAGGACCACCACGCGATCCGCGCCGGCCTCCGGGAAATCCTGGGAGAACTCGCGGCGGCGGACCCCGACTTCCACGGAGAGATCGAGTTTATCGAGGATCGTCCGGTGGTAACGATGGAGAGAGATGAGCCGATCGTCGTTGCCGCGGCGCGGGCCTACCGCGACATCACGGGTCAGGAGCCCCTCTACAACGGTGTTCCCGGTGCAACCGACGGCACCTTCCTGCGCGCCTGGAAGGGCATACCCTCACTGGTGAACGGACCGGGTCCGCGCCACAAACCGCACCAGGTCGATGAGTACGTCCAGGTGGACGAACTCGTCACCGCGGCGCGATGCTACCTACTCACCGCGTTTCGCTATCTCGCCGGGAGCGCGGATATCGGCGATCCAACAACTGCATCGCCCGGCGTTCCGCGTGGAGTTTCAGGGCGGTCATGATCGCTTCCACCAGAACAAACGCGCCGGAACTCTTCATCACGTAACCGTAGCGGGAGATCCCTTTCGCCTTGTCCACCATCGACTTTTCGGAGTGGCTGGTTACAAAGACTACCGGTACGTCCCGCGCCTCGAGGATGCGTTCGGTTGCCTCGGTACCGTCTATGCCGGGACCCAGGTCGATATCCATGAGAACCACATCCACGTCTGCGTTCCGGAGCATAAACTCCACCGCGTCTTCCCCGGAGGAGACGGTGTCAACCACGTAGCCACTCTTGCGGAGCGTCTGGGCCTGCCCCATGGCTATAATCACCTGATCTTCCACAATGAGCACACGTATCCGTCTATCCGGTTCGGGACCACGTCGGTCAACCGCCCGCATACTGTACAGTATTGTCAAAGGGTCAACAGGATTCCAGTTTTTGGGACAATACGTCTCTAAAAGAGCCCGGTCACCCGTCCCGTGTCGACGTCCACGTCGATCCGGCGGTAGGCGGGGTTGCTGGCGGTCCCCGGCATGAGCTTGATCCCGCCGGCTACCGGGACGACGAATCCGGCACCCCGGAAGGTGAGGATGTCGGTTATCGGCAGGGTAAACGCCCGGGGGCGTCCTTTCCTGTCCGGATCGTGGGAGAGGCTTAGGTGTGTTTTCACCATGCACGGCCCCAGGGAAGCTACCGAACGGTCCGACTCGATCGCATCGAGTTTGGCCGTCGCTTCGGGTGTGTACGAAACGCCGTCCGCG
Organism: Spirochaetales bacterium; assembly: GCA_028282545.1. Classification (GTDB taxonomy): domain Bacteria; phylum Spirochaetota; class Spirochaetia; order DSM-27196; family Alkalispirochaetaceae; genus JANQHT01. Next base: position 6,844 of record JANQHT010000047.1, on the reverse strand, counting down.
CCGTACACCTCGGTTGCAATTCGCTCCACCTTGTCACGGAACCGCTGGTCATCGTCGTAGAGAAAGGTGAACTCGCCCCGTTCCTCTGCCGCTTCAACCACCGCCTCTGCCAGTTCCCGCGCTCCATCGCCGCCGCGTAGCCAGTGTTTCGATACCGCCACCCGGGCCCCCGCTGCCTCCGCCGCTGCACGAACGATCCCTTCCTCTTCGTTACTGTCGGTGGGAAAGTGGTTGATGCAGACCACCGGCGATACTCCGCTCTTCCGTACCGTTTCGATGTGGGCGAGCAGGTTTTCGACGCCTCTCTCTACAAGCGCCGGGTTGGGTTCCGTGTATGCCGGGTCGAGCTTCTTTCCGGGCGCGACGCGGGGGCCGCCCCCGTGCATCTTGAGCGCACGTATGGTGGCGACTAGGACCGCCGCGTCCGGTCGCAGGCCGCTGAACCGGCACTTGAGGTTCCAGAACTTCTCGAAGCCGATATCGGCGCCGAATCCACTCTCGGTAACGTGGTAGTCGGAGAGCTTCAATCCGATGCGGTCGGCGATGATCGATGACTGACCAATGGCGATGTTCGCAAAGGGACCGGCGTGCACCAGGACGGGCTGTCCCTCGATCGTCTGCATGAGACTCGGGTTGATCGCCTTGAGCATGATGGCGGTCATCGCCCCGTCCACTTCGAGATCCGCGGTGGTCACCGGGTTGCCCCGCTTGTCACGAGCCACGACGATGCGTCCCATGCGTTGCCGGAAGTCGGCCAGGTCGGTGGTTATCGCCAAGATGGCCATGATCTCGGAAGAGACGGATATCTGGAACCCGCTCCGCATCATAAAACCGTCCATCTTCCCGCCGATCCCGATGATGACCTCCCGGAGCGCCTGCGCCGAGAAATCGATGGCCCAACCCATTTCCGGACGATGTGGATCGATGTCGAGTCGCTTGAGGCCCTTTTGTGCGAGCGTCTCGTCTCCGTAGTTGAACTCGTGCTGCAGCCGGCTGGTGAGCGCTACCATCGCGAGGTTGTGCGCGTTGGTGATCGCGTCGATGTCGCCGGTAAGCCCCAGGCTGAAGTCGGTCAACGGGATGCACTGCGAGCGGCCGCCGCCGGCCGCCGACCCCTTGATGTTGAACGTGGGTCCTCCGGAGGGCTGCCGAATTGCGCCGGAAACGCGTTTCCCAAGCGCCCCCAGTCCCTGCACAAGGCCCATGGTGGTGGTTGTCTTCCCCTCACCAAGCGGGGTAGGCGTAATCGCCGTTACGTCGATGTAGCGACCGTTTGCTGAGCTGCCGGCGCGAGCCAGGAGCGGGGCGAAATCGACCTTGGCCAGGGAACGGCCGTAGGGGATCACTTCCTCGCCGGCGACTCCCATGGAATCGGCGATCGAGGTGATCGGTTTCGCCCACTCCTCGGCAGCCTGGGCGATCTCCCAGTCCGCCATCCGCGTTGGGTCCAGCGCCGCCATCGACATTGTCTACTCCTCGAGACGCTTTTTGAGTTCTTCCACGACCTCGGCCTTCATGGTGAACGAATGCTCCGGGGCGGGGAACGTTTCATTTCGCACGTCGTCAACGAACTCCTTTACGGCGTTTAGGTGCGCCGTGTAGAGGTCCGCGTAGACTTTCACAAACTTCGGTGTAAACCGCTTGAAAAGTCCCAGCAGGTCATGCAGGACGAGCACCTGGCCGTCGCAATAGACGCCGCCGCCGATTCCAACGGTGGGAATAGAGACGCGCTCAGTGATCACCTGGGCCAACTGCTGCGGGATCGCTTCAAGAATCAAGGCGTAGGCACCGGCGTCCTCCAAGGCGAGCGCGTCATCCACCGCCCGTTTGGCGTCGTCGCTGGACTTCCCCTGCACCTTGAATCCACCCAGAAGCGCCGCGGTCTGGGGCGTGAGACCGATGTGCCCAAAGACCGGGATACCGGCGCGGTGAATTGCCGCAACCTTGTCCGCCATTTCCCGGCCGCCTTCGAGTTTGACCGAGTCTGCACCGCCCTCCTTGTACAGAATGCCGGCGTTGGTCACCGCCTGTTCAACGGAGATGTTGTAGCTCATGAAGGGGAGGTCCCCCACCACGTGGGCGCGGTTGACACCCCGCACCACCGCCTTGGTGTGCATGAGCATCTCCTCCATCGTGACTGGAACGGTGTCCTGGTACCCCAGTTCAACCATCCCCAGCGAGTCGCCCACAAGAACGATATCGATACCCGCTTCATCGACGATGAGCCCCTGCGGGTAGGAGTAGGCGGTGATCATGGTGATCTTCTGCCCCTGGGCTTTCATCTTCCAGAGGTCGGCGATAAGGAGTTTTTTCGTTTCATCAGGGTGTGTGCTCACGGAGGCCTCCGACGGCGATTCTACTATGGCCTCGTCCAACAGGCAATCGACGTGATAGCGTTGTACCCGCCATGAACAACGCTGTTACGGACGTTGCAGGCGTCCGCGTTGGACACGCCGAAGATCAAGACGCCGCCACCGGTTGTACCGTTCTGCTCTTTGATTCGCCCGTCGTTGGAGGCGTCGACGTACGCGGCGGCGCGCCGGGAACGCGGGAACTGGCGTGCCTTGATCCGACCAACCTGGTATCGGAGATCCACGCCATCTACCTCGCCGGCGGTTCCGCTTTTGGGCTTGACGGTGCAGCCGGCGTTATGCGGTACCTGGAGGAGCACGGTATCGGGTTCGATGTAGGCGTCGCGCGCGTTCCGATTGTCCCCGGGGCGGTTCTCTTTGATCTTGTGGTCGGACGAGCCGACGTGCGCCCCACGCCGGAGATGGCGTACACCGCGTGTACCGTAGCTACCTCCGGCCCCGTGACGCGCGGGAACGTGGGCGCAGGATGCGGCTGCTCTATCGGGAAGGGGGCGGGACCGAAGCGGTCGATGAAATCGGGCCTCGGTACGGCTGCCGTGCGAGAGGGCGATCTCGTTGTGGGCGCGATTGTGGCGGTAAACGCCTTTGGCGACGTTCTGGATCCGAACACCGGCGAGCTCATCGCGGGAGCCCTCGATAAGAGCGGGTCCACGCTCGTGGACTCCCGCTCCGTCATGGGGTGCGTTTCGATCTTCCCCGGCAACACCACGATCGGCGCGATTGTCACCAACGCCCGCCTAACAAAGGGTGAGGCCACGCGGGTCGCAATGATGGCGCACGACGGGTACGCCCGCACGATCAGGCCCGTCCATACCCTCGTTGACGGCGACACGGTGATTGCGGCCGGCACCGGTGCGGTCCGTGCCAACGTGTCAATAGTCGGGGCCTTTGCGGCGGACGCGATGGCAGCGGCCGTGATCAACGCGGTCAATGCAGCGAAACCATCCCACGGCCTGCCGTCGTGGTCATCCCTCTTTGCTTGACGGCCGCTGGATGCAGGGCGTATCCTGAAACAACGTCGGTTGCCGACCGCCTGCGCGGTGGCGCCTGCGTCAAGAACATACCGAGAAGGAGTGGTTCATGGTGAAAAAGGTGTTCGTTTTCTTCCTGATACTGGCGGTGCCCGCGGCGGTGTTCGCGTCCGGGGCGGCGGAACCGGTTGAAGAGGACTTCGTCCTTGAGCAGTGGGAGATTCCATTTCTGAACGTCCTCACCGGACCGATCGCAAGCATCGGCGAATATCTCCAGTGGGGAGCCGAGCGCGCCGCGGAGGAGATCAACGCAGCCGGCGGAATCAACGGCGTTCCCGTCAAGGTCCTGCGGATCGACACCGGGATGGATCCCAACCAGGGAGTGGTTGAGATGTCCAAGCTCGTCGAAGGCGACTACATCGCGGCCCTTGGTCCCGTTCCCGAACCGGTGATCATGGCCTCCATGCCCATCGCCGTGGAGAATGAGTTCTACTCCATGACCGCTACAACGTCGTACGAGTACGCGGCGGAGTTTTTCCCATGGAGCGTATCGTGGTTCGCGCCCACCGAGGAGCGCCTCCCGTACGCAGTACAGGCCTGGGTGCGGGAAGCACCGGGAATGAACAGCGTGGTCCAGTTCGTTGAGAACTACGGTCCCTGGCCCGGTATGGCCGCCGCCCATGACATCGCCCTGGACAAGGAGGGCTTGACGCGCCTCGATACGGTCGAAGTTCCGCAGGACGCGGTCACCTTTGGTCCCCTCATCGTACGCGCCCTCGATCAAAACCCGGACGGGATCATCTTCTCAGCGAATGCGGAGAAGGTCGCCAAGATGATCATCGAGCTGAAGAACCGCGGCTGGGACGACATGGATAAGCTGCTCGTTTTCAACAGCGCCGACGACGCACCGCTGTACACGACCGGCGGCGACGCTCTGGACGGCGTTATGATCTACAACTACATCAACGCCGGGTACACGTCGCCGCGGTGGGACGACTTCAAGGCGGCCTACGAGGAGGATCACGACGGCCTTTCTCCGCCCAGCCTCTCCACGCACTACTACGACGCGGTGTATATGCTCGCCGAGGCAATCGAAGCCACCGGCGCAACCGGCAATCCGGCCAGGCTCGCGGAAGAGCGCGCGGCGGTCGCCGAGTACTGCAACAACGTGGCCAACTTCGAGGGGTTGATGTTCTCCTGGTCTATGGAGGGAGGCGTTCCCACCGACAAACCGCTCTACCTCTTCCAGATCTTCGGCGGCGAGAAGGAACTGGTTTCCGAGATTCGTCCCGACGATTTTTAGGGCTCGTCCCCGGGGCGCGGCGGGCTTCCCCACGTACCCGCCGTTCCTTCGACGCGGGCGCACACGCCGTATCCGTTGCGGCGCGGTCTTTCCGAAAGCCGGTCCCATTGGACCGGCTTTTTTTTGTGGGGTCCGTACCGTATTATCGAGTCATGCCCGTCCTGCAAGATCTCCTGTCGAACATTCGTGTCGACCAATGGGTGGTGGCGTACGTCGTCATTACCCTGCCGGTGGCACTCTCGCTCCTGGCGCGCCTCCGGCTACACGCCCAGATCGCCTCTGTATCGGTGCGCGCCACGGCACAGCTCCTCTTCATCGCCCTCGTCCTGCTGCCGGTCTTCAGAAGTACGCTGCTGGTTCAGGAGGCGGTCATTCTTGTCATGATGGGCATTGGTTCAATGATCGCCCGGGAGCGCGGCCGCGACCTCCCGGGCGCTTTTGTGGTAAGTGCGTTCTCGCTGGTTGCGGGGGTCCTGCCCGTGCTGGCAGTTGCGCTCGTCACGCGGGCACTGGCGCTCATCCCGAATATCGTGATCCCCATAACGGGTATGCTGATCGGGAACGCGACGCAAACGGTTGGGTTGCTTTATTACAAGACGGGCAGTGACTTTGACGCTCACCGGGAGATGATCGAGGCGATGATGCTGGACGGAGCAGACTTCAATACCGCGATGGATCATCCCAGGCAGGAGACGCTTCGAAACGCGATGGTTCCCCGGATCGACTCGCTGAAAACGCTGGGTATCGTCCATATTCCCGGTACCATGGCGGGAATGATGATCGCCGGGGCACACCCCCTGGAGGCGGCGGGGTACCAGCTGCTGATCTTCTTTGCCATCGTGGCGACGGCGGCGCTATCGGCCTCCGTGGCAAGCCGGGCGATATACCGACGCCTCTTTGTGGCGAACTACCCGCACCTGGCACCGTAGAAGCCCTGCCGTTTACTGCCGCGTGATAACGCGAAAATCTCGCGCACTGCGTTCGTTGTCGTACGCCAACGAGTGTTATAGCGCTCTGTGGGGCGTTATCGAGACAGCGCCGATAGCTCCAGTTCCGTGGCCGCGGCGCTGTCGATGCCGGTACAGATCGTAACGTCCGGGCGCCCTTCCCAGGGACGTTCATCGGCGGATCGACGGACCGCGGGCCACGTTTTGCCGCGGCTGATACCGGCGGTGGTGTCCACGCGCACCGGGTGTTTCACCGTTTCAAAAAGCGTGGGATCCAGGACGTAGGCGATTGCCGTCGAATCGTGCACGTAGATGCCGTCAATGTTCATCCACTCCCGATAGAAGTCGCGATACCACGAAAGGATGGCCGATAGGTGGCGTGCCCGGCGGTTCGAATATGACGCTATCCTGTCGAGGGTTTCCCCGTCCATGAAGTGTTTCTCCGTCACATCCAGCCCACACATGGAAACCGGACAGGCGGCACCGAACACGATATCGGCCGCCTCGGGATCGTTGACGATGTTCGCCTCGGCCACCGGGGTTGCGTTCCCCGGAACAAAGGCGTTGCCGCCCATGAGGACGATTCCGCCCAGCGCTTCTCCCAGGCGCGGCTCCATCTCCAGGGCGGTGGCAATGTTGGTCAACGGCCCTATCGGCACGAGGGTGATCGCGCCGGGATCATCCATCACCGTCTCCACGATGAAGTCACAGGCACGTTTCTCGATCGGTTGGGTCTTAGGAGCGGGAAGCCCCACGTTTCCCTGGCCGTCTTCGCCATGAACGGAAGCGGCGGGACCGCGAAACTCGGAAGAGATCGGTTTGCTCGCCCCCGCCGCCACCGGGATATCGCTCCGCTCCGCGATCTCCAGCAGGGAGAGTGCGTTGCGCGTCGTGACGTCGGTGTGAGCGTTGCCGAAAATTGTCGTCACGCCGACGACCTCGATCTCCGGAGAAGCGAGGGCGAAGAATATCGCCATCGCGTCATCGATACCCGGATCGGTATCGATGATGATTTTCCGTGTCATGGGCCACTCTACCACGCCGCTTGACAGCACCGCCATCTCCATCAACTATGTCGTTCAATGAGCGACATTCCCCTTCGCCGGACGCGTGCCATCGTCGATCTCGACGCGATCGAACACAACGTACGATTACTCCGGAGGCGCGTGCCCGACGCCGGTATCGTGGCGGTGATGAAGGCTGACGGATACGGTCACGGTTCGATCCCGGTGGCCGCCGCCCGAGCAAAGT
>JANQHT010000098.1 GCA_028282545.1 Spirochaetales bacterium | reverse complement strand
TCGTAGCCGAGATTGCGCAGGAAGTCCAGGATCTCCGTACGGTCGTACCCGGCGTTGGCGCAGTTGACGCAGGAGTACTCGACGATAAGGGCGGGGCGGGCGGCACGAATCGTCCCGGCCATTCCCCGCAGCGCATACAGCTCCGCCCCTTCGATATCCATCTTGATACACCCCGGTACCGGCAGGTTCTGCTCCGCGATCGTGTCGTCCAGGGCCGCCACGGGCACGTCGATTCGTTCCGCCACGTCGAGATCGTACCGTTCACGCTGGTCATCGTCGCGGGGATGGAGGGAACTGAAGGTGTCGTCGGAATAGACCTCCAGGCGAGCGCTTCCCGCGCCCTGACCGAGAGCCGTTCTAAAAAGGGTAACGTCGGATGATCGCTCCGGCGGAAGGGCCGCCGCAAACCGGTCTGCCGCGGGTCCGGGCTCGAAGGCGACCAGGTGATCGATCCGGTCGAGAAAGGGCAGGACCAGGTGACCGTCGTTTGCTCCCACGTCGTAGCAGACAACCGCTCCGCGGGCCGCACGCAGCGCAGGCAGTATCTTTCCGATCCAATGGCGCAGGCTGACGTCGATGTCGGGATACCCGTCGATCACCGCGAAAGCGTAGCAGACTTGCACAAGCGTGGCTATTCACAAAGAATGGGCGCACATGAACTCGTGGAACGTCCCTCGCATCAGTGAATTGCTCTTCTCGGCCGGGCGCATCGCCCTCCGCTATTTCGACGCACCGCCCACGGAACAGAAGGCGGACAACTCGATTGTCACCGCCGCGGACCGCGAGATCGAGGCGTTTTTGGTCGACGCCCTGACGGCGGGCGATCCTGAGGTGGTCGTGATCGGTGAGGAAACGTCGCACGCCCTGGCGGGCGGGGACATCGGGGCAGCGCTCACCGGAACGGCCTGGATCGTTGACCCCATAGACGGTACCGCCCAGTACGCGCGGCAGTTGCCGTACTGGGGAGTATCCCTAGCGCTTATGCAAGGCGGCGCCGTCACCAACGGTGCGCTCTTCCTGCCCCTGGCGGGCGATCTGATCCTTACCGACGGCGCCGGTGGGGTCCTGCACGGCCGGATTCCGGGTGACCCGGAGCAGTGGCACAACCGGGAGCTGCGCCGGCTGTCGCCGGCGCCGGAATCGTACCGGGCGGACGGTCTGGTGAGCGTCCCCCAGGAGTCGTACCGGCCGGCGCGATTTGACGGAGCAAACCCGGTGGAAGCGCGGGGAAGCGCCGTCTATTCCGCAGCCGGAATGGCCCTGGGGCGGTACCTGGGCTACGTTTCGGCGGTCAAGCTCTGGGACCTGGCCGGGGCAATCCCGGTCTTGCGAGCGCTGGGCCTCCGTATTGAGTTTGCCGACGGCAGGCCCCTGGACACCACGGTCACGGAACGGGACTGGGTCCTGGACGCAGAGGATCCCGCGTGCTGGCGCTGCAGGGGAACGCTCTTCGTGGGCGGTTCCTCCGAGACGATTCGCGTACTGCGCGAGTCATACCGGGGTAAGCGATAGGCGGTTGCGCCGGCCCCCCGGGCACCTCTTGCCCCGGCGCCGGAGTCGTTTACGCGGAGGCCGGGTCGTCCACCGCTGCGCGCGTAACCGATGCTACCCCGGGGTCCACCGCGGAGACCGGATCTTTTACCCCGGCGGTAGAGCCTTCCGGTCGAATCGTTTGCCCGTAGCCAGTTCCACGCTCTTGTAGGCGCCGTCGTAGAGGCCGATCGATTTGTTCTTCACGATCATGTCGCAGTACATCTCGAGCAGGTCGTTTTCATTCGTCAGCAGATCGATCGCCTGGAGCGTCTCCGGTATCGTCCTGGTTTCCACCGTGCCGTCACCGATCTCCGCACCGCGAACGGCACCCCACATCTCGTGCCCGCCCACGCGCTCGTTGAAGATCTTCGGCACGGGGTAGAAGGCGAGTTCGCTGGGCTTGGTGATCAGAACGTCCACGACGCGCATCAGGTAGTTCGTGGCGTAGACGGCGTGGAAGGTGTTGTCGTGGAGGAAGACGTGCAGTCCCTCCGCGCTCCCTGAACGAATAGAATCGGTGAAGCTGCGCGTGTCCTCCCAGGTGAAGTGCGTCTGGACCAGGTCGCGGTTATCACGGAGTTCTCCCTGTAGCCACTCATAGTTGTCCTTGTGATCACCGAGGTTCACGAAAAGCGTCGCCTTGCCCCCCTTGATAAGCGGGACGGCGTGATCTATGACCGCCTTGAAGAGTTCCCGTTGGGCACCGGCGCCGCCCATCGTAATGAGCAAACGCCGAGGTTCACCCGCCTTCATGCGGACCAGGCGCGCCTCGTTGTCCCCCTCGATATTGGCGACCAGTTCGTGATCCACGTGATGGCCGGTGAAGTAGATAGCGTCCGCCGGCGTTGGGCTGAGCATCCGGTTCCTGTGGTCGAAACCGCGCATGGCGCGGAAGCCGTAGTAACCCGATGGGGACTGAACGGCGTGTTTGGCCCCTTCCGTGAGTTGAAACGCCATGGGCCAGTTGTCGAACATCATGTCCACCACGTTTGTCATATCCGCCGAAAGTGCTCCCATGGCGTTCCACATGTGGGAGGTGAGCATGGGGATCTCACGGGGGAGCGTCCCGTACATCTCGCGAAAGAGGGAACTCATCATGTAGTCCTTGACGTTCGTCTTGAGGAATCGCCAGGGCCACCCGACGATCCACGAGTTGAGCAGCCCGTTGAGAAGCGGCAGCGTCCGGTTACCGGTCGTTACCGACTCCCATACGTGGTTGTTAAAGGCGGCACTCCTCTGGGACCGGCGGGAGAAACGGCTGTACCAACTGTTGCACCAGTTGATGACGTCCGTGGTAATCCCCGGAATGGCCAGCAGGTCCAGCCAGAGCGGCGTGAACCCCATGGCGCGCGCCGCCGACGCCCCCGCCATGGCGATCCGGTAGTGCCCAAACCCCATTCGGATCGTGCTGACGACGATCGAACCTTCCCTATTGACCGGTTCGCCCCGGGCGTCACGCAGGATGTCCCTGATGCCCAACTCCGCACCGAGGTAGGCGTTGTCAACGACGCTCAGGTCGTACTCCTCGGACGGATCGTACCTGAACTTGCGCACAAACATGGACCGCCACTTCTCTACCTTCCGCGTCTCCGCCTTTGTCAAGCTGTTGCCGTACAGCGTCAGACGCCCGTCAACTCGTTGCATCGTCACTCCTCTCGTTCAAGTATCCAGTACCGCGCCTGGTAGTCTCCCGCCGAAGGAGGAATCCAAAAACCGCGTTCCCGCAGGAACACCGGATCAAAGGGCATGTCCCGTTCAACGTCTCGATAGACGGCGCTTTCGTCGAGTCCCCAGACGCGCACAAACCCGCCGTCGGAATTGGCGCCCGCCACCGCCTGGAACGCAAAGACCAGGGCGCTCCCCTTGTCGGGCGCGACGAATCCCCAGGCGCACCGCCCGCCACCGGCAACCGGCCTGGGAACGCCGGCGGCGACGGATTCGCCGGCCACGTCCTCCGGGAGGTATCGGTAAAACCGCCCCCTTCGGAAGAGCGCCCGGTGTCGCTTGTACAGGGCGGAGATCCCGGCGTACACCTTGCGGTCCTCGGCGTTCTCACCGGCAAGGTCCAGCTCAAATCCGAAGTTAAAACCCACGGCGGTCAAACCTCGCGTCAACGCCGGAGTGACCCGGCCGACCTGGTGGTTCGGCACCGCCGAAACGTGGGCGCCGATCGTTTCCGGCGGGGCAAAGAGAGTCGTGCCACGCTGGATTCTCTGGCGTTCGACGGCGTCGGTCTGGTCGCTCGTCCAGTACTGCGGGGTATATGCAAGCATGCCCAGATCGAACCGGCCGCCGCCCCCGGCGCACCCCTCGAAGAGAACCTCCGGGAATCGTTCCGTGAGCCGCCCAAGGAGGCTGTAGACGCCGAGCATGTACCGGTGCGCAACCGTTCCCTGGTCGCCGGTCGATGGACTTCCCACCTCGCTCATTTTCCGGTTCATGTCCCATTTGACATAGGTGATGTTCGCCGAGGAGAGTAGATCGCTGAAGACGCCGAAGAGGTATTCCACGACCTCCGGATTCGCCATGTCCAGCACAAGCTGGTTTCGGGCCTGCGTAGAGGGGCGCCCCGGCACAGATAGAACCCAGTCGGGGTGGGCGCGGTAGAGATCGCTGTCGGGAGAGACCATTTCCGGCTCAATCCAGATCCCGAACGCCAACCCCGCCCCGCCGACGGCGTCGGCAACCGGTCCGAGGCCTTCGGGGAACTTCCCGGGATCGGGCGTCCAGTCCCCCAGGGATGTCGTGTCGTCGTGCCTGCCTTTGAACCACCCGTCGTCCAGAACGAGCAGTTCAGCCCCGACTTCGGCGCCGAGCCGGGCCAGGTCAACGAGTTTTGCCGGGGTTACGTCGAAGTAGTACGCTTCCCAGGAATTTATGACGACCGGACGATCCCGGTCGCGCCACCGCGGCGGTAAGAGCGCCTCCCGTACAAAACGGTGGTAGTTGGCGCTGAGGCCCCCGAAACCGTCGGCGCTGAAGGTGAGTGCCGCGGCCGGGGTGTCAAAGGTGTCGCCCGGGGCGATGGTCGCCGCGAACGCAAAGGGGTTGATACCCGCCTGGACGCGGGCCGATCCATGCGGATCGACCTCCACGCGGTGTACGTGATTACCACTGTACATCAGCGAAAGGCTCCACACGTTTCCGTCGCGCTCACCGGCACGCGGTTCGCAGAGCGCGATCCAGGGGGAGTGTTCCCGGCTCGATGAACCGTCACGACTCTCGACCTGTTGCAATCCCGGAGCGAGGGGGCGCCGATGAATGGTGCGCTCCCGAGCCCATGAACCGTTGAGCGTGACCAAGTCGAGTTCGGCCCCGGGAAGGTCAAATGACGCAGAACACATCTGTTCCACCTGGAAGGCCTTTGTGCCGGTGTTGGTGATCCGCGCCCAGCGGAGCAGAACCGGTATCCCGGGAACGGGCACGTACGAAAGGGTAACCAGGGCGCCGGTACACTCGTCCACCAGATCTACCTGGAGCGTCCTGGCGGCGACTGCGCCCGGAATCTCCCGGACCCAGGGCAGTCCCTCCGGCCCGGGCGCACCGTCAACGAGGCGCTGCTCGCGGAATACAAACCGCGTCGCAAATGTACCGTCCTCTGCGCGGATCAGGCACGCCGGAATCCGGAGCGGGCCCGCTCCGAAGCCGGGAAACTCCAGCGGGAGAAGGTCCGGCGAATAGACCGGCCGCGGCATTGCCGCCCCCGCTACCGACCCGGGGAGCGGGCCCCAGAGGCGAGCAAAGGCGGCGAGTTCCTCCCGGTCGATGGGCAGCGACGGGAGGTACGAAACACCGACGGGTCGCACCAGGTGCGTCAAGTCCGCCCGGGCAAGCTCCGGGCCAAAGTAGCCGTGCACCAAGTGCCCCTGGCCAAGGACGCCGAGGACGTAGCTTGTGCCCGCCCAGGAGATGTGGGCGCCATTCTCCCCAAGTTCGAATCGCGGCACCTGCTCTCTACTCCTTGACCGCCCCGAAGGTCAAACCGGCGATAAACTGCTTCTGCAACAGGAAGAAGACGATTACCGAAGGTATGGCGGCGATCACCGAACCGGCCGATATCAGGTTCCAGGAGATCGACCACTGTCCCCGGAGCGCCTGCAGGCCGAACGTGATGGGCCTCGCCCTGTCGCTCTGTACCAGCGTCAGGGCCCAGAAGAAGTCGTTCCACACGAAGGTGAAAAGCAGAACCCCCAACGACGCCAGTGCCGGCCGAATCAGGGGCACGATGACGCGGAAGAACACTCCCATCTCCGTGGCGCCTTCGATGCGCGCCGACTCCACGAGCGCCATAGGCAGATCGGCGATGAAGTTGCGCAGGAAAAACGTTGCAAACCCGATCTGGAAGGCCGTGTGAAAGATAATCAGCGCCAAGAGCGTGTCCAGCAGGTCCATGTTGGCAAAGAGCGTCCGTACCGGAATCATGAGAATCTGGAAGGGCACGAAGTTCCCGGCGATGAACATCGCGTAGAGCAGGATACGCCCGCGAAAGCGGTGAATGGCAAGCGTGTACCCCGCCATGGCGCTGAAAAAGATGGCAAAAAAGACCGCCGGCAGCGTAATGACGACACTGTTGATGAAGTACCGCAGCATAGGGCTGCGCGCGGGGTTAAACACCTCGCCGTAGTTCTGGAAGAACCTGAACTCCGTGGGCCATCCCCAGTAGTTCCCGGCGATGATGTCGGCGTTTCCCCGGATGGACGTGACCAGGATGGCGATCATGGGGAGGAGCCACGCCGCTAAAAGGAGGTAGAGCGCTACCCGGTAGATGACCTGCGTTGGTTTCGACGTTCGTTCGATTGGTGTGGGAAACATGCGGCTACCCTCTCTCGTTCCTGACGACCGATCGCAGAAAAAAGGTGATGAAGACGGTCATGATCAAAAAGAGGATGACAGCGATTGAGGCGCCGTATCCCATCCTGAAGTTGAATAGCGACTCCTGGTACATCATGTAGGCCAGGACGTTTGTTGTTCCCCAGGGTCCTCCGGCGGTCATGATCGCGATCAGGTCGAAACTTCGCAAGGCGCCGATTACGGTGACGACCACGGCGATGAAGCTCGCTCCGCGTAGCTGCGGTAGGATCACGTTCCACAGCATCGACCACCCGTGGGCGCCGTCGATGCGTCCCGCCTCGATGACCTGGGCGTTCATGCTGGTGAGACCGGTAAGGTAAAGGATCATACAGTACGCGGTCTGTGGCCACAGGTTGGCCAGGATCACCCCGTAGGTGGCGAGGTTCTCGTCTGCCAGGATGGGTATGGGCTCCAGGCCGAAGAGACGAAAGATCTCGGCGAGCAGCCCGAGATCGGGATTGTAGAACCACGAGAAGATCAGACCGATGACAACCAGGTTGATAACAAAGGGAAAAAAGAAGAGCGATTTGATCGTTCGTATACCGCGGACGTTTTGATTCAAAAAGAGCGCGACAAAGAGACCGCCCACGGGCGCCAGCAGCATCAGGACCAACCAGCGAACGTTGTTCGCCATGGAGATGTGGAAGTCGGGGTCGCCGAAGAGTTCACGATAGTTGGCGAGGCCAACCCACGCTTTGGCTCCAAAACCGCTCCACTCGTGGAAGCTGATCCAGATGCTCTGAACGATAGGCCAGAGGACAAACACGGCGAAGAGCAGAAACGCCGGTGCCAGGAAGTAGACCGGTGCCAGGGCGAACTGCAACCGCAGCCATCGGTATTCGGTGTCTTTTTTCACGATTCCGTTCCCTTTTGAGATAAGACGTCCGGCCGGGCCCCCGGCCGGACGCTACGTTGAAGGCCGGTACGCCTTCGATTACTGGAAGATGCGGCGGCGCTCCGTTTCCATGCGCTCGCGGATTTCCGCTTCACGGTCAGGGTTCACCATGAACTCCTGGAAACCCTGCATACCGACCGAGGCCATTTCAGGGTTGGTGTCGCGATCGTAGAACTGCGCGAGCCCGTCGGCAGCGTTTAACATCTCGAACCCGGCGACCGTAAAGCGATCCTCCGGAGCACGGCTGTACTTGTTGGGCGGAATGTTGCCCACTGTGTAGGCGAAATCGGCCAGGACGTCCGGGCGGGAGGCAAACTCGAGGAAGAGTTTCGCCTCTTCAACGTTCTCGGCCCCGGCGGGAACGAGATACGCTTCGGTTGGCGCGTCTTCGAAAACGCCGATACCGGGGGTGATCTCCGGGAACTGGAAGAAATCAACCTGGTCCAGAACGCCGGCGGTATCGAGGTCGGGCACGATGAAGTTCCCGATCAGGTACATCGCCGCCTGACCGTTGATCATGGGTGCCTGAGCTTCCTGCCACGAGTACGTTGCGTGGTTCGCCAGGAAGAAACCGCGGTCGATCAGGTCAGCCCATACGTCGAAGACCTCGTCAAGCTTCGAATCCGTGTACGGTACCTCGCCGGCGGTGAGAGCCATGTGGTAGTCGTAGCCGTTGACACGTAGGTTCAGATAGTCAAACCAGCCCGCCGCCGTCCAGAGGAACTTGGTGCCGATGGTCACGGGGGTGACATCGTTGGCAACGAGGGTGTCACCCACATCGAGGAACTCGTCCCACGTTTCGGGCACTTCGAGACCGTACTGGTCGAAGATGTCCTTCCGGTAGAAGACACCCCACTGGTAGTAGCCCCAGGGCACGCCGTATTGCCTCCCGTCGACGGTGAAGGCCGCCTTGCTGGACGCCATGGAGTCGTTGAACCCGGCCTCGGCCCAGAGGTCGGTGACGTCCATGATCAGACCCTGGTCGACGAAGAACTTCATCCGGTTCCCGGCGAACCAGAGCGCCACGTCGGGCGGATCCGTAGCCAGGAAGTTCCGGATAGCCGTCTTGTACGCCTCGTGGTCGAAGGTGTTGAGCGTGACATCGATGTCGGGGTACTCCGCCTTGAACGCATCGACCAGCGCCTGGAACGCCGCCCTGGGGGCGGGATCGGAGAGGTTCGAGTTGATCACGAGTTCGCGCTGTGCCGACTCTTCGGTCTCTCCCGCAGCAAACGCCAAGCCACCAACCATGGCGATCGCCACGGCAATCAGAAACAGACGTTTTATCATTACGTTTGTTCCTCCTTTATGAGTATTTGTTTCATTTTACCCTCGCCATGGGAGGGGTCAATCGCAAGATTTTCTCGTTCCTTGCAGAAATTGAAGATTCCGGCGACGCCTGCATGAATATACGGAAATTGCCGCGGTTCCCCGCGAAATCGCCTCTATTCGGCGTGGTTTCGGCGGCGTTTCAGAGGTAATCCCCGTAGCCGAACACATACCGGTCGAAAATACTTTTGTTATTTGAAGATTACTTGCACTTCCTGTAGAATGGTCGGACGATGACCTATGAAGATCAGCACGATCGGGGCCGCCGGGAGGGCGATTTCCTCATCTCGACTCTCTCGGAGATCGAAAAGGAGCTCCCCTTTCACCTGATCGGTGCCGGCTGCGACTTCTATCAGTATCCGATTGAGCGCGCCTTCGGGTACCCTTCGTACCAGTGGATCCAGACGATTTCGGGCAGTGGGGCGCTCTCGACGGAAGGAGGGGACGAAGTGGTTCCGGAAGGTCACGGAATGCTGCTCTACCCCGACGGGCCCCACGCGTACCGCGCCGCCGAGGGGGACTGGTACGTACACTGGATCACCTTTCATGGGTATCACATCGAACGGATGCTTCACCAGCTTGGTCTGGCAACTACCGGCGTCTACTCGATTTCAGAGCCGGTGGCGATCGCGGCGCTGATTCGGAAGGCCTATCATAACTTGCAGTCCGACCACCCGCTCAAGGGCCTGGAGGGTTCCGCCCTGGTGTACCGGCTGCTCCTTGATCTATTCAAATACGCCGGCTCGTCGGGACGAAAAAGCCAGGAAGATCAATCGCGCAGGCTCCGCCCGGCCCTTGAACGGATTGAGCGGGAACTCGAAAAACCGATCGCTGTTGACGACCTGGCGACCACACTGGGCGTGACACCCCAGCATTTCTGCGTCCTTTTCAAGAACCTCACCGGGTTGCGCCCCACCGAGTACATCAACAACCGACGGATCGAGCGCGCCAAGGATCTGCTCTTTCGCCACCCGTCCCTTCGGGTCCACGAAGTCGCGCGGCAGGTGGGGTTTGAAAGCGACAGCTACTTCTCAACGGTCTTTCGAAAACACGAAGGGGTGAGCCCCCGGCAGTACCGGGAGCTGCATTTCTAGTCACAACGATGTGAACGCCCCGGCACGCGGAGAGCACGCGAAAATATTTGACATGCCTAATTTTTTTCGGTACCGTTGATGGAATCGAACCAATCAGGAGGCCTCTATGAGACGAGCAGCGATTCTACCCCTCGTAGTCGTTGCGGTCGGATTGTTGACCCCGAACGTGTTTGCACGGGGTCAAACGGAACAGGAACCGACACATCCGGTTGAAGCCACCGGGCAGTCCCAACCAACGCAGACGGATGCAGCCACTCAGGCGGGGCCGGCTGCGCGGTATTCCGGCGTTGAGGCCCGTACATTTCGTGGATCTACTCTACTCGCCTCAAACGGTATGGTTTGACGACACGGGGTGTCCGCAATCGTACGTACACTCCAGTGTGTCCGACTTTTGGGCGGCTCCCGTCCGCCGCTACTCGCGCGGTTCGTTCTGGAGGGCCGCTACGATCCAGTCTCCCATAAAGGCGACGCCCTCCTTGACGAGGTCATAGGACGCGTCGGTAATGCACCAGTCGAGAAACACGGCGCGAGCGGAGCGGTTGAAGAGGACGGCCAGCCGTTCGGCATCCATGTCGGTGCGAAACTCGCCGCTCTCTTGACCGGCTGCGATCGTATCGCGTACGAGCGTGTGCCAGTAGCGCTTTCGGTTGACGATAACCTTCTCGGTACCGGGCTGGATCGTCTGGTTTGCGTAGAGAATCTTCAAGTTTGCGTTTCCGACGACGTCGCGTACGTAGCGCATCTGTGCGCGGGTAAAGGCGATCAGTTTCTCTCGCGCGGTCCGGTACCGGCGGAGGTTTCGACCGGCGTACTCCTTGTAGTAGGCATCGATCCTCCAGAATTCGTCGACGATGATATCGCTCTTGGTTGAGAAGTAGGTGTAGAAGCTACCCTTTGCAACTCCGGCCTTCTGGGTGATCTCCTCGATCGTGACCGCGTCGAATCCTCGTTCCTGAAACAGCTCAAGTGCGCTGTCCATGATTGCGGCTTTGGTCTGAAGTGCCTGTTGCTGCCGTTTTGTGCGTGCCAAAGCGGCACTACACTACCATAGGAATCGGCTCCGTCTCAATGAGGCGCACCTGCGCACAGCAGTCCTCATTGAGGAGATCACAAGACCTCGGCGCGTTTCTCATCATGCCTGCCTTCGGAACGACGAGCAAAACGCTTGGCTTCGCTACGCTGCAGAGACGCGTTTTGCTCGTCGTTCCGGGCGCGGCTGGAGGTGTTCACGCCCAATCGACCAGGTGATCTCCAAAATGAGACCTGCCGGTCCTTTGCCATAGACAACGTCGTCGGAGGGCTCGTCGCCCTCCGTCCATACTGAGAATAGCCGGCCCGCGCACCTGCGCGATACGAGGCTCGCCCGGCGCAGGAGACCGTGGGACGCGGTGTACCCTACTTCATCTCGGCGAGGTCAAAGATCTTACCGGGGTTCATGATGTTGTGTGGGTCCCAGGCACGCTTGATCCCCTGCATGAGCTTCATCTCCACCGGGTCGATAACGTCGTTGAGGTACGACTTGCGCTTGATGCCGATCCCGTGTTCACCGCTGATCTTTCCACCCAGTTCCCGGGTCACGCGGTACAACTCACGCAGACAGAGGTCCTCGTTAGTATGCCACGTGTCCATGTCCATTTCCGGGTCCTTGACGAGCGTGGCGTGCAGGTTGCCGTCGCCGGCGTGACCGTAGCACGGGATCTTCATGCCGTAGGTCGTACTCAACCGCTCGAGGTGCGGGATGACCTCCGGGATGATGGCCATCGGAACTACGATATCTTCGAGACTCTGGATCGGGCTGTGAACCTTGAACGCCTCGGCTATGTTCCGCCGTACGTTCCAGATCCGTTCGATCGTGTTGTGGTCCTCTGCGACGTAGACCTCGATCGCGCCGTGCTCCTCACACAATTCACCGATGGCAATGAGGTTTTGTTCCACCTGCTCCGCGCTGGTGCCGTCCACCTCGATGAGCAACATAGCGCCCGCCTGCTCGTATGGAAGGCTCTCGTTGAGGTACGCGCAGCTCGTCCGGACCGACAACTGATCCATAAACTCGATGCTCGTCGGTACGATCCCCCGCGTCATGATCGTCGGAACGACGTCGATCGCCTCGCGAGGTGTTTTGAAGAGCACCAGCAGGTCCGAGGTTGCGGTTGGATATCCGATCAGCTTGACGATCGCCTTGGTGACGATTCCCAGCGTACCCTCGGAACCGATCAGGAGGCGCTTGAGGTCGTAACCGGAGACGTCTTTGGCGAGTTTACCGCCGAGCCAGACGATCTCGCCGGTCGGCGTAACAACTTCGAGACCGTGGATGTAGCGTCCGGTAACGCCGTACTTCACCGCCTTTCCGCCGCCCGCGTTTTCGGCGATGTTTCCACCGATATAACAAGTTTGTAGACTCATCGGATACCCGGCGAAGAAGAGGCCTTTCTCCTGGACCATCGTTGCGAGATCGTTGGTGACCATACCGGCCTCCACTACGATCACCATGTTGTCCATATCGAATTCGATGACCTTATTCATCTTCTCTACCGAGAGCAGGATACCGCCGAATATCGGTATTGAGCCGCCCGAGAGACCGGAACCGGCACCACGCGGCGTAATTGGAACGTTGGTCTCGTTGGCAAGCTTCACAACCGCGGAGACCTGCTCAGCGGTGGTCGGGAGAACCACCACTTCGGGCATGTGCCCGTACTCCTCTGCGTTGGTCTCGTCGTGGGAGTACGTGTCCAGTTTCTCCTCGTCAACAAATACGCCGCGCTCTCCTACGATCTTCCGGAGCCGTCCGACGATCGCCTCCGTAACCGCGGCGTACCCGTGTGCACGTGCCGTTGCAACTGCCATACTACGCTCCCTTCCTCCGGTTCCCGTCGAGTCGAGCGCTGAGCTGTCTCTGCAGCTCGGGAAGGACGTCAAACAGATCACCCACGACGCCGAAGTCGGCAACCTTGTGGATGTTTGCGTCCGGATCCACGTTGATCGAAACGATGTTCTCGCTCGTTTTGATTCCCGCCAGATGCTGAATAGATCCGCTTATCCCGGCGCCGATGTACAGCTTTGGAGAGATCGTCTTACCCGAGAGGCCGATTTGGTGCGGATACCCGATCCAGCCCCGGTCGACCGCGTCGCGACTCGCACCCACCACCCCGCCGATCGTCTCGGCGAGGGTTCGGAGCATCGCGAAATTCTCGCCCCTCTTCATTCCCTTTCCGCCCGCGACGACAACGTCCGCCTCCTCGAGATTGACGAAATCCTCGGCATCGGAGCGGTACCCCTTCACGGTGACGCGGGTATCGATCATTGCATCCTCGATCGGCACCTCGATGATCTTCCCCACACGTGCCGGATCGGGCACAAGCGGTCGACTCGACTTTGGTCGAACGGTCGCCATCTGTGGGCGATGGTCGGGGGTCTTTATCGTCGCCATGATGTTTCCGCCGATAGCGGGCCGCGTCTGGAGGAGGTTTCCCGTCCCCTCCTCGATATGCAACTCGGTGCAGTCCGCGGTGAGTCCTGCCTTGACGTTGATCGCGACGTACGGCATCAACGTCCGTCCCGTTGAAGTCGCCGCGGCGAGAATGATGCTCGGCCGATAGGTCTTGATGATTGAGGAGAGCACGTTGCTGTAACTCTCGCATACGAAGCCGGCGAGGCGCGGGTCTTGAATCGAATAGACCTCATCGGCACCGTAGGCTATCAGCTCCTGCATCTCCGCCTCGCGTACACCGTCACCGATGAGGACCGATGCGAGTTTCGTCTCGAGTGCGTCGGCAAGCTTACGTCCGCGACTCAACAGTTCAAAAGAGACCGCCTTGAGGCGCCCCTCGTACTGCTCGGCAATCGTCCATACAAAGCTCATGATCGATTCTCCTTATACCAGTTCCCGCGATTCGAGAAACGCCATAAGCTGCTCCACCGCCGACGCGACGGACTGCTCGTCAGTAGCACTCACGACCGTCCCGCCGCGCGTCACTTTGGGAGTCGCGATCTTCACGACCTTTGTCGGTGATCCCCTGAGTCCGAGCGACGCCGGGTCTACGTCCATATTCTCCGCGTTGTAAAGCGGAATCGTTGCGGTTTTTGCGCGCTTTTTCCCGCGGAGTGTGGGCAGCCGCGGCGAGGCGATCGCCTTTACAACGGTGATCAACGCCGGCTTTTCCATCTCGATGATCTGGTACCCCTCTTCAACGAGGCGCTCGACGGTGAGCGAACGGTCGTCTACCGACTCGACACGGGCAACGTAGGTCGCGAGCGGGATATTGAGCCACGCCGCGATTCCGGGCCCCACCTGCGCGGTGTCTCCGTCGGTCGCTCGCTCACCGGCGATGATGAGGTCGAAGGTGCCGAACTTTTCGATCGCCTTGGCGAGCGTATAACTCGTGGCCCAGGTGTCGGAGCCGCCGAACTTACGGTCTGAGACGAGAATTCCCTCGTCACACCCCATTGCGATCGCCTCTTTCAGTACCTTCTCCGCCTGCGAGGGTCCCATCGTGATCGCGGTCACCGTTCCGCCGTGCTGCTCCTTGAGCTGTAGGGCGGTCTCGATCGCGTAGAGATCGAGCGGATTGACGACCGTTTCCACTCCGGCCCGAATCATCGTTCCGGTCTCCGGGTTCATCTTTACGTTGCTGGTTTCGGGAACCTGTTTAATGGGAACAACTATGTTCACCCCATCCTCCTGAACATGTGCTCTGCGCGGGTAATCGTCGCCGTATCCGGAAACACTCAGAAGAGCCCCGGAACAAATACGTAGATTGCAAGCATACCAACGATACCGACAATGATCGCGTAGATCGCCGTAGGAACGAGGTTGGTACGAATTATTCGGCCTTCCTTCCCCAGAACGCCGACGGTAGTACTCGCGGCTACAACGTTGTGCACACAGATCATGTTACCCGCGGCACCGCCGATTACCTGCAGGCCAACGATCACAGTTCTCGCGATTCCCGCACTCACCGCCACCTCGTACTGAAACGTGCTGAACAGAATGTTGGATACGGTGTTGGAGCCGGTCATGAATGCGCCGAGGATACCGACGAATGGAGCCATGAGAGCCCAGACGGAGCTGAACGCGGCGGCGGCGGCGGTCGAGAGAGCCTTGAGCATGTCTACGGCTCCAATCGGGTTGTTCCCGCTGAAGCGCATGATATTAACCATCGCCACTGCGAAAACGAGTGCAATTGTTGCCGGGACCATCTGTTTGAGACTCTTCGACCAAGTCTCGCTCACCGCCGGTCCCTTCATCCGGTGGAGGAAGATCGTAAGGATCGCAACGAGCACGAATGGGATCGTTCCCGGCAGGTACAGCAACTGCAGGTTATACCCCAGCGAGGTACCGAGGATGTTCGACCAGGAGATCGTCACACCGGCGGCGGTAATGAGCTGCTTGATTCCAAGAGCCGGAATTCGGGTCACAACGAGAAGCAACGCCACGAGGATGTAGGGCAGCCACGCCATAAACCAGCCGATCGCCGGCTGCTCGGAGTTCTCAGCCTCAACGTCGACCGAACCGGTCCATTCCGGATCCCACGTATCACGATTGGGAAACTCCCATACCGACTTCGGCATCAGGAACCCGCTTCGGGCCGCCGCCACCGTAATGCTTATCGAGATCAACGCACCGAGCAGCGAGGGCAGCTCCGGCCCCACAAAGACAGCTATCAGAAGATACGGAATGGTAAACGTAAGACCGGCAAAGATCGCAAACGGCGCGATCTCAAACGCCTCCGAGAAACTTTTTTTCTCACCGAACAGCTTGGTCATCACCATGACGATGAGCAACGGCAGCAAAGTACCCATAATCGCGTGCGGAATCGCGGACCACACGCCGACCTGCTGGATGAACGTCTCGAACGTCCAGCCGTAATCGGTCAGAGATTCGCGGACACCAGGTGAATCGAGAACACGCGCCACACCACCGATGATCGGCGTTCCAACAGCTCCGAAACTGACCGCCGTGCTGTCACCGATGAGCGCAAGGATAACCGCGGCGAGCGGCGGAAATCCAAGACTTACCATGAGAGGACCCGCGAGCGCGGCCGGGGTTCCAAAACCCGCGGCGCCCTCGACAAACGAGACGAAAAGAAATGCGATGATGATCGCCTGAACGCGCCGGTCCGGGCTGATACCGTGGAACGTGCGGTTTATCGCGGTAATTGCGCCGCTGTTCTTAAGGGTGTTCATGAGCAGGATCGCCCCGAACACGATGATCAGAATGTTGAACGCACTCAGGGCGCCTGCAACGGTGGAACCCGCAAGCCAGTTTGCAGGCACCCTCCAGACAAATGCCGCAAGCACGAGTGCCAGCACCCATCCAAGGGGCATCACCCGCTTGGCGGGCCAGTTCATTCCAACCATCAACACGATGACTAACAGGATCGGAAGGGATGCGAGTAGTGCAAACATACGGTCCTCCTCCAGTTTGAGCACACCTCGAACGACATTAAAAAATTGAGATTTTAACGCCTCGATGTGCTTTTTTGTTTGCGTTGAATCTATCGTAAACCCGTTACTGACCGAAGTCAACAAAAAAAATAAAAAAATCGACCGAAGTCATTGACCGTAACCAATTATCGGTATATATTTATCTATTAGTCTTCTACCTTCGATGAACGTGGCTCGATATTTTTGTAAGAGTGTCGCCATGTACCGCCGCCGATTGAATGGAACGGCGGGGTTTCCGCTCGGTTTCGGGGCGTAGAGCGGATATAGTTCGGACAGCCGATAGTATTGAAAAGAGGCGGTCGGTTGAGGTGGTCTGCGTCGTGTACTAGCGGATTTATAATCCGCGTTCCATTACGCGGTTGATACGCTGAACAAAGGCGGCCGCATCCTTGAGCGGAACCCCGTCCACCAGGAGCGCCTGGTCCAGCAGAAGAAAAGCGGCGTCAGCGAACTGATCGTCATCCTCCATCTCCTGCATGGCGGTCACAATTCGGTGGTCCGGATTGATTTCGAGGATCGGTTTCACGTCGGGCATCTCCACCTGACCAAGCGCCTTCATCATCTGCTGCATCTTGAGGGTGGGGTCGCTTTCATCCACGACGATACAACTGGGCGAGTCGTCAAGCCGCACGGAAACCTTTACGTCCTTCACACGGTCTCCCAGCATCTCTTTCATCCGGTCGACGAGCGGTTCCAGCTCCTTGCCCTGCTTCTTGTCCGCTTCCTTTTCCAGATCCTCCCCCGCGTCGGCGCGATTCACCGCCTTGAGCTCCACCTCTTTGTACGTGTGAAGGGTCGGGATGATCAGTTCGTCCACTTCATCCGCCATGATCAGGACTTCTATGTCGCGCTTCCGGTACGCTTCGAGGAGCGGTGATTTCCGCAAGGCTTCCTCGTTGTCACCGGTGATGTAGTAGATGTTCTTCTGGTCCGGGAGCATTCGTTCTTTGTACGCTTCGAAACTCGTCCAACCGTCGGCGGTGGTACTCTTGAACCGAACGAGGTCCATCAGCGATTCGCGATTGGCGAAATCACCGTAGAGCCCCTCTTTGAGCGGCCGGTTGTACTGTTCGATAAACGCCGTGTACGTCTCTTCGTTCTCGTTGGCCAGTTTCGCCAGTTCGTTGAGGATCTTCTTGACCGAGCTCTCCTTGATCTTGGCGAGGACGCGGTTTTGCTGCAGGATTTCCCGGCTCACGTTGAGCGGCAGATCTTCGCTGTCGATGATCCCTCGAACAAAGCGAAGGTACGCCGGCAGGAGGTCCTTGTCGTCATCGGTGATGAACACGCGCTTCACGTAGAGTTTCACTCCCGGTCGGTAGTCCACCTGGTACAGGTCGAACGGCGCCTTCCCGGGAATGTAGAAGAGCGTCGTGTATTCGAGCGTACCCTCCGCCTGCGTATGAATGTAATGGAGCGGATCCTCCGTATCGTGCCCGAAGGTCTTGTAGAACTCGTGGTACTCCTCCTCCGTCAGCTCCGACTTGCTCCGCTTCCAGAGCGCACTGGCGCTATTGACCTGATCAACCGTGGGGGTTCGATCCTTCTCCTTGCCCTTGTCGTCGTATTCGACCTTCTCATAGTGCAGGTAGATGGGAAACGCGATGTGGTTGGAGTACTTCTTGATCACGCTTTCGATTTGCCACCGCGAGGCGTACTCATTGCCCTCGTCGTTCAGGTGGAGAACGACCGTAGTTCCTTGCGACTCCCGTTCTCCCGGAGATATCTCGAATCCGCCGGTTCCGTCGCTCGTCCAGGTCCACGCCTTCTCCTCACCGGCCCGGCGCGAGGTCACCTCGACCCTGTCCGCCACCATAAAGGAGCTGTAGAAACCGACACCGAACTGGCCGATGAGGTTGGAATCCTTCTTTGTGTCACCGGTCAGCCGGCCAAGGAACGACTTCGTGCCGCTCCGGGCGATGGTGCCGAGGTTTTCCACCAGGTCCTCCTCGTTCATGCCGATTCCCGTATCACGAACGGTGAGGGTTTTGGCCTTGTCATCGAACTCGATATCGACACGGGGATCAAAGTCGAGTGACTTGAGCGAGTCATCGGTCATGGTCAGATACTTCAACTTGTCCAGCGCGTCGGAGGAGTTGGAAACGAGTTCCCGCAAGAATATCTCCTTGTGGGAATAGAGTGAGTGAATGATCAGGTGAAGCAGTTGGCTGACTTCGGTCTGGAATTCGTGTGTGGCCATGAGATACCTCTGCAAAGTGTTTGTGTAACTGGAAATATACAACCGGAAGAGGACGTCGGCTACAGCTTGAGGGATAGAATGATGCTGTTTCGCTCCGTGTCGTACCGGGAACGCTTGTCCGCGGGCAGGTCCGCCACCGTGGCGCGCTCAAAGCCGATGCTTTCGAACCAATCGGTGGTCCGCGTGGTAAGCACAAAGACCGAGGAGTAGCCGCGCCGTCGCGCCTCGTCCACGAGGTACAAGACGATACGCCGGCCGATGCCGAGGTGCTCGTACGCCGAGTCCACGGCGATCGCGGCGATTTCACCGACGCCGCCGGGGTACTCGTGGAGCGCCCCGCACCCGTGCAGACGACCGTCCGTCTCGTGTACCACGTAGTCCTCCGAACGGCGGCCGATATCCTCTTCACTGCGAGGAACCAGAACACCCCGCTCCACCAAGGGCGTCATCAGGCGGTACACCTCCGGCGCTTCGGCGGGCCGAAGAGGCCTGATGCTTTCGTACTGGTTGGCGTGAATCATGGTCCCCACGCCGATGTCGCTGAATACCTCCGCCAGAACGACGCCGCGCATGCGACCGTCCACGATGTGGACGCGATCCACCCCGGTCCGGGAAGCTCCAATTGCCAGGCGCACCATCTCGAGTTGATCGCTCCGGTGATCGTCGAAGTACCCGCTGGGCCGGTCGTAGAATTCCATTCCCCCACCGCCGGCGGTCGTATTCTCACGGAGGAACGCCTCCGCCTCCGTTACGCTCATGCGGCTGATTCTTCCGTCGCTGCCGATCGGTACATCCCGACCGACGGAGAACGCGTCGGCCAGCAGGCGAACGCCGTTGGTAACGAAGAAGAGTTTGCTCGCCCTGAGGGACGTCGCGATGCGGTACGCCAGTTCGCGGGAACTGATGTTGTACGGTTTTCCGCTGCTCCCCCATCCGATACAGGGAAAGATCGGGATGATTCCCTGTTCAAGGGTCTTCTTCAACAGGTCCAGTTGGATCTTCTCCACCATCCCTGAGTGTTCGAAGTCCACACCGTCGATAACCCCGATTCCGCGCGCCCTCACCCAATTGCCGACTACCGCGTTGGTGTCGTTGGCGGCCAGAAGCGTCATGAGCCGATTCGTGGCATCGAAGGCAGCCATTTTGATAAACGGGATCGCCTCTGCACCGGCGATACGGATGCCCAGGTGGCGTTTCCACTCGATGCCGTAACGGCGCAGTACTTCGTCGATTCGAAGCCGTGCGCCGGGCACGAGAACGACCCGGATTCCGGCGCGCTGGAGGAGTGCAAGATCGTTCACCAGCAGCGCAAGTGGTTCG
The DNA here is from genome assembly GCA_028282545.1 of Spirochaetales bacterium. GTDB lineage: Bacteria > Spirochaetota > Spirochaetia > DSM-27196 > Alkalispirochaetaceae > JANQHT01. The sequence continues at coordinate 11,767 of JANQHT010000098.1, read as the reverse complement.
TCGTCAAAGTTGCTCGTATCGAGATGCAGGACAAAGGTGCGTCCCGAGAAGCGCGCCGTGTAGGAGAAAACGCCGCGGATCAGATCCGCCTGGTCGAGGATTGCGTCGCTATTCAAACTCTGCAACGGTGACCATGTCGTAGACGACGGGAGCGCCCCCGTCCGCGTCGAGGGTGACGGTGAAGTCGGGGTCCGCCTTCAGCGAATCGTCCAGTCGAATCACCGCCGATTCGACGGGAGTTGCCCCGAACCCATTTTCAAACGAAGAAAAGGCTCCTCCCACATAGGCAAAGGACCCCGAAGTATGGATGGCGTACACGGGGCCGTCCAAAAGGGGCGTGAAGCTCGAGACGAACCGCCCGCCGGCGTCGGCCGCAAATAGGTACGCCTGCCGCCAGTCTTCGGCGGAGTCAAGCTCGACGCTGGAGAAGGCGCCCCCCGCCAGGTATCCCCCGTCGTCAAAGGGCGCCACCGCGTAGACCTCGGCGTTCGGTTCCGGCACGGCCCGCCGGGATGCAAAGACGTAACCGAAGGTACCGTCCGGGAGCGTTTCGATCTGTTCAAAAAATTCCCGCAGGTAATAGGGGGAACCGTCGGCACTGTTGATTCCGAGCTGACCGCCCGTGATATAGGTGCCGGCCCTGGAATTGCGCGCGACGGTTCGATAGAGCGGCCCCAAACCCGCGCTATTGGCCACGATCGCCACGGAGTCGCCGGCGCGGTCAATTGCCGCCGCGTAGGGTGTCGCCTCGCCCCCCACATCCGCGAAGGCACCGACGATTACATGGCGCGCGGGCAGCGTTCCGGGGAGCCCCGGTGTAACGTCGTACACCTCTGCGGATGGTCGCGGCGTATAGTCGGCCCGGGGAGCGCCCGTTTCCAGGTCCAATTCCGCCATGTTTTCGGTGCCAGCCACACCGTCGATGATTCCGAAGCGCCCGGCCAGGAGAACCGTCCCCTCACCGGTAGGAAGCACCTTCCTGACGGCCACGATACCGCCGCCGGGCGGCGCCGGCTCCGGGGCGAATGAGTTCACCACCGTTCCGTCCAAAGTCAACGCCGCTACACCCGTCCGGGCGATTCCGTTTACCGAAGTAAACGTTCCACCGATGACCGCCACCGTTTCGTCACCGATCGAAGCGAGCGTGACGGTATACACGACACCGCCGTCCACGCTGACCGGGAACTCTTCGTCGACTTTGCCCGACCCGTTTAGCCGCACGATGTTGTTGTGTTCCTCCCCGTTGGCCCGGGAGAAATCGCCGACAACCAGAAGTCCGTCGCCGGAGGTCTGCACCGCCTCCACCGCCGCGTAGAGGTCCTGGAAGAAGATCTCGCTGAACCGGTCACACCCGGAGATGGTGAGAATCGCAAACGCCGTGATGCCGATGGAAATCGAGGTGAATCGTCGTCTCATCAAAATCGAGCTCCAACGGATGCGTTGAGTCCGAGCCACGTATAGGTCGCACTCGGTTCGAACACCGTCGTCTCCTGGACACCGATGCTGAAGCGTCCGCGCTCACGGCGACCAAAGCGGAATCCGAACTCGAAGACACCCCGTATCACCGGCGACAGACCCTCCGCCACGATCGATCGATCCGCGCCCGTTTCGATATCGCTCCGTTCCCAGTCGAGGTAACTGAGATTCAAACCGCCGCCGATACGAACGACAAAATCGACACGAAAGAGCGGACCCGCTTGGAGTCCCGTGAAGAGCATGACCGGTACGTTCGATACGACAATGGACTCGTCATCGTCATCAGAATGGTACGACTGGGTTACGCCCGTTTCGAGGCCCCAGATGTTTTTGGTAAAGAGGACGTCGGTAACCATGATGCTCGAATAGGTGGCCGCCATAAAGGTACTTACCGCGTCGGCGTTGCCCATGGGCAGCATGGCGCCGCCGTTGACCTCGTACCCCAGGATCCAGTCATCTCTCGCCGCCACCATGCGGGTAAAGCCGGAAACCGGCGGCAGGCGACGATCGAGAGAGAATACGAGCCGGATGTAGTCGTCCCGGGCGAGGTCGAGCCGAAACCGATTGACGATGTGGGAAAACCCCGGCTCCTCCCTGCGAACCTGGATGTCGTAGGTACCGGGGCGCAGGGCGATTGGAACGGGACCGGAGACAACGAACTCTTCGTTGACGTAGATGTCATAGGGCGCGTCGTGTCCGCGGTTTTCGAACTCGATGACACCGAACCCGGAGAACCCGCGATCCACGGCTTCAACCATCTCCGCCGCGGCCGATGTTGCGGTTGCGTACCGATTGCGGCCGTCGTCCAGTTCGAACTCACCGGACCAGGAAAATCGATCCTCCGCGGCGCTCCAGAGGTCGCCCTCGATACGGAGCGAACCGTCCCGGCGTGGAACGAGGCGAACAAAGAGCGCTGCGTCATCGTCGACATCGGCGAGATACGCTTCGGGATCCCGTTCATCGGTACGGCGACGAAGGTCGTACCGGTAGGGGGCGGTCAGACGACCTTCGATCTCCGCCCGCAGCATATCGAACAAGAAGCCGCCCTCCTGGTTGTCCGCGCCGGAATAGACCAGCGTGACCGATGGACGCAACTCTGCATGAACCGAGGGCGTGACGGTACACAGCGCCACCACGACAAAAGCAAAGATGTGCCTCGTTCTTGTCACTTTTGTCAATGTAGCACAAAGAGACACGGTTTGCATCACTCGCTTATGGCCCGGTAGAATGCGCCATGGCGAAATCGCGCGGGTGGGTCCTCTTTGCGATCGCTACGGCGTTGGTCGTCCTCGTCGCCGTCGGGATCGGCCTCAATGTGCAACGCTCGCGCCTCCTTCGCGCGGAGCTGGAAGAACGGACGCGCGCTGCCCGGCTGCAGATGGAAACGCTCGAACGCGTGGCCACCGCCGAGTATATCTATCGTAACGTGATCTACGCCTCCCGTGACCGTCTTCTTCTCGGACGCCTCCCCGCCGGTTCCACGGAGGTGCTTTTTTCGGTTTCGATCCGTGTCCAGGCGGGAGTAGACCTGTCCCAGGGGTACTCCGTCGCCGTCAGCGCGGAAAAGGCAGATCGCGCCTTTGTGACCCTTCCGGAACCGACCGTATTCGTCGTGGACGCCGACGAGTCGACGATCGAGGAGTACTTCAGCGAGGAGCGCCTGATGCGGCTCAACTGGCTGGACCTGGGCCGCGAGATCGAACTCCAAAAGAGTGTTGCCCGGGAGGACGCGGTCCAACGGGGTTTGCTTACACGGGCGCGGACAAACGCTATCTCGGTTATCACCGAACTGTTCGCACTGGCAGGTTTCGCGGAGGTGGACGTCACGTTTGCCCCGCCGGCGGAGTTGCGCGGTTGAACGTGCGAACTATCGCGTGGACCCTCTTGGCGGCCATTGTCTCCATCGCCGCCGTGTACACGGCTCTCCGCCGGCTCCCCTCGCCGGCGATTGTGCGACATCGGGAAGAGGTCGCGTCATCTCTACTATTGGACCGCGTCATCGACATCGCGGAACTCCAAACGGTGGCGGGGGTAACCAAAGTTGTGTTTCCCCACGACTTCTACCGGCAAAATCGCTCCGTGGCGGAGATTCTCGATGCGCTGGAGAGTGACGGCGACGCGCCTGGTGATGCGGAACGCATCCACCTCGAGGCGTACGGCATCGCCCGCTCGACCGGTTTGGCCCTTGAGCGAACCGACACGGAGTTCGTCGTGTTGACGGCGATAGTGGTAGCCGGGTATGACCTTTCGTCGTACCACGGGGACCGTTTATCGCCGGGCACCTTTGTTCTTCCGGAGGCGACCATCCTCGATGTGCGGATCGAAGACCTCCAACCGGACACGTACGCCTACCCGGCGATCCGTTTGACGCCGGATGAACTCAGGCGTGTTGCCGTTTTTGTCGAACGCAATGTACCTTCCCTACCGGTGACGGCTGAAATTGTGCGGACAGCCCGTGAACAGGCCGTCGGCGTGCTTTCAACACTGTTCGGCGGACATTTTGACGGCGAAGTACTTGCAATTCCCTAGTGGCTATGATATTTTCTATATATAATATTTCCTATTTTAGGAGTTGGGAATGACCGAGACACTGACCAAAGAGACGTTCCTTTCGAAGGTCTTCAACTACGAAGAAAACGATGCGTGGAAGTTCGAAGGCGAAAAGCCGGCGATAATCGACTTCTACGCCGATTGGTGTGGACCGTGCAAAATGGTTGCCCCCGTCCTGGAAGAGCTGAGCGAAGAGTTCGCCGAGAAGCTCAATATCTACAAGGTTGACACCGACGCAGAGCAGGAACTCGCCCAGGTGTTTGGTATCCAGAGCATCCCGTCGATGCTCTTTGTTCCAGTCGGCGAGAAGCCTCAAATGGCCGTTGGCGCCCTGCCCAGGGACAGCATAGTTCAGGCAATGAAGGACGTCCTGAAGGTAGAGTAGCCAGCCGGCCGCGCCGTCGGCGCGGCCGGGTTCTCTTCCTCCCCTACCCCTCTAATCGGTGGGACCGTCGTCGTCTATCGTGAAGTTCAGCCCTGTGAGGATTCGTGTACTGGCGTTGATGATATCATCGCCCCCAAGCTGAAGGTCCTGCTGAGCCGAGAGGAACCAGTTCGCCACCGGGTGGACCTTTACCCGCACCGCGGCCTTGATGTAGGGACCGCCGAAGAGCGTAAACTCCTCGTCCGTTTCCGGGTTGAAGTTCATGATCGGAGAGATCCCCGCGCCCAGGACAAACGTGGCCGGGTCATTCGGCGGGTCATTGGAAAAGACGAAGTTCAACCCAACCGTGGCCGGAACGAGAAAAGCCGCGACCTTCTCGCCCTCCTCGTTCTCATTCTCGCGGTTGATCCCGAGATCGGCGCCGAGGTTCAGTTCCAGCCCCTCCTGTAGCTCGTGCTCGTAGGCGACGCTGAACGCGTCAAGATAGGCCGTTTCGTTTAAAAAGAAGTTGCCGCCGATTCCCACCGAAAAGGAACCGTCCGCCCCCAACGGTGACAGAACAGCCAACGAGAACCCCGTTAGGAGAAGAAGCCGTACACGTTTCATTGTCATATCCCTCCATTCTACGCAAAGGTGCCGTACAGGCGCTCGCCGCACCCGGGGCAGGCACCGTCGCGCGTGCGATCCACGGCGAATGCCGCCGTACCGCGTTCGATGCATACTGTAGCGCAGCGCGGGCACCGCGTCTGGTGATACTCCGATTGTCGGCTGTTTCCGGCGTAGATAAACGGGATGGAAAAGCGTTCACGCATTGAGTCGAGTATGGTCCCCAGCCACCGTTCACTGGTAGCGGGCCGGTGAGACATCTGAAAAGCGGGGAAGAACCGGCTTATGTGCCAGACCTGTACACCGGCTTCCTGCAGGTCCGCTCCAATCGCGACGATCTCATCTTCCGTATGGAGCCCCTCGATCACCATGGAAGTCACCTCAACGTGGCACCGCGGTGCCAGCGCGCGAATCGCGGCAACCACCGGACCCCGCGCCCCCTTGCACTGCGATCGATAGAACGCGGAATCGCCCTTGAGATCGATATTAAACGCGTCGATAACGCCGGCCAGGCGTTCGGTGGCGGTTTCCGAGTAAAACCCGTTGCTTACCATGATCGTTTTTCCGCCCCGGGCGCGCACTCCGGTGGCCACCTCCATTAGGTAGTCCTGCCACACCGCCGGTTCGCCGTAGGTGAAGGCGATCGAAGGCGTTTCAGACCGTACCCAACGGTCAACCATCTCCCCGGGAGGAACGAGGATCCCGGCGCGGGTACCGCGGAACTCCGGGAAGGCAATCGAGGCGTTCTGACAAAAGGTGCAACGAAAATTGCAGCCGAACAGGGCGAATGAAAAGGTCCGTGACCCCGGAAGAAAGTGGTAGAGCGGTTTCTTTTCAACCGGGTCGATCGCTTCGGACACGACATAGCCCCACACGTCGGTTGTGATCGTACCGTCCACGTTGGTGCGCACACCGCACGTGCCCGTTTCGCCGGACTCGAGGGAACAGGAAAAGGCACAGAAATCGCAGCGGCTCACGGCGCCTCCTCGAAGTGAACGCTTTGAAACACTTCGAAGCGCGCTTCCGGGCCGCGCCACGCATCCGGTGCGAGGCGCGCCTTCCGGCTGAGGGCCTCCAGCATCTGGACGAGGGACCATCGCTGCTCCGTTGCCACTTCCGGAAGGAACACCGCCGAATGAGCACCGGCGGTGAGAATGACCCCGTCGGTGCCGAGTTGGATCCGTGTGGGGTCCAGGGCGGGCCGAGGCGGCGTCAGGAGCGAAAGCTCCAGCCGGACGCGATCCATCTCTCCCGCCGCCACCGGCGGAAAACGATGATCCTGTACCGCGGCGGCCACGGCGACGGCCCGGATCTCGTCGAGGATGCGCCCGCGCGGTTCGATGTGGCCGATGCAGCCGCGCAGCGCTCCGTCCAGGCGGAGCGTGACAAAGAGCCCGACTTGTAGCGCGCGAACCGTCTCGGATACCGACGCGTCGGGAACCGGTTCAACGCGCCCCGTTAGGTGCGTCTCGATTACGCGCCGGGCAAAGGCGAGCAGGATCACCCGCTCCCGGGAGGAAATCGCTATCGAACCGGTTCCGTCACCCATAGAGAACTGCGGCGTAGCACACAAAATCGGTGTCCTCCGACGCCGTAACCTCGTTGGAGTTGTAGTAGTCCACCACGTGGCCGATGGACGCCCGGACCGCCTCGATCGCCATCAGTTCGAGGATAGCGTAGCGTCCGCAGATTGTGGGCTGCTGGGCAACGACGGCGTCGAAAAAGTCGTCCACGGTTCCCTCCGCCGCGGTGCGGGCGAAAAAGAGGTCCCGTTCGCGGACACGCTCCTGAACGGGTCCACTCGTGCCGAACGGCACATACGCAAAGCGATCGCCGTAGTGGGTAAAATCGCTACTGGCAATGATCAACGTACCGTCGAGATCGTTCCCGAGCGCCGTGGCGATCGCCTCGCCCGCTGCACGGGCCGCGTCACTCGACGTCAAGGGGCCCGTCAGAACCGCGTTGACCCGCGTTCCGGGGAGTGTATGGCGGATGAAGGGCAAAAAAAGTTCCACCGCGTGTTCCCGGGCGATCGTCGCCTCCGAGACTCGGGTACGAACCGGCCCGCCGGGCAGCGACGCGGCGGCGATCAGGGCCGCGTCGGCAAACGCTGCGTCGCCCTCGACTGGGCCCAGAGGCGTTTCATGGGACCCGAACCGTTCGAAGAGAAGCGTATCCGCAGGAATAGATTCGTAGTGGCTGGGTGCGATGATGAGGGTCCGCACCGGTGAGACGGGACGGGCCCGTTGCAGACGCGCGAAGGCGTGGGCCATGCCGCGTCCGGAAAACGAAAGGCCGGCGTGGGGCATTACGGCACCACGTACACCGGGGGGCGCCCTGACGTCGCGCGGAACGGTTTCGATGTAGCGTACCAGATCCGACGCAAGACGGGAGGGGTCGGCCGCATACCAGGCGCCGGAAAAGGCCGCACGGTTCACCATGATCAGCCTCTGCCCCGGAGTATACGTCACGTTGACGTGAGCGTGAAGCTTTTCATAGTATGCGTCGCATGGATAAGTACCCCTTCCGGGAGATCGAACCCGCCTGGCAGCGCTACTGGGAGACGCACAAAACCTATAAAGCGGTGGAAGATCCGTCGATTCCCAAGGAGAAACGTCGCTACGTTCTGGACATGTTCCCCTACCCGTCGGCGGCGGGCCTCCACGTGGGTCACCCGGAGGGATACACCGCCACCGACATCTACTGCCGTTACCTGCGCATGAACGGGTACGCCGTCCTGCACCCCATGGGTTTCGACAGCTTTGGACTGCCGGCGGAGACGTACGCGATCCAGACGGGTACACACCCGAAAATGACCACCGAAGCGAACATCGCCCGTTTCCGTGAGCAGATCAAGAGCCTCGGGTTCTCCTACGACTGGGACCGTGAAGTGTCAACGCACGAGTCGGACTACTACCGATGGACGCAGTGGATATTCCTCAAACTCTGGGAACAGGGGCTTGCCTACGTTGACGAGATTCCCGTCTGGTACTGCGAAGAATTAGGGACCGTCCTGGCAAACGAGGAGGTTCTCGCAACGCCCGAAGGGCCGCGCAGTGAACGGGGGAACCACCCCGTGGAGCGCCGCCCCGTTCGCCAGTGGATGCTCAAGATCACCGAGTACGCCGATCGCCTCCTGGAAGGTCTCGATGCCCTTGACTGGCCGGAATCCATCAAAGCGTCACAACGCAACTGGATCGGCCGCAGCGAAGGAGCAAACGTCCACTTCCCCGTGGTTGCCCGGGACGGATCAACCGGCGGAGAGACGATCGAGGTCTTCACGACGCGCCCGGATACGCTCTTCGGCGCGACCTACATGGTCCTGGCACCGGAACACCACCTGGTGCCCGAGATCACCACGGCCGAGCACGACGCGGCGGTCCGCGAATACGTGGCCCGGGCGCGACTCAAGAGTGATCTCGAACGGACGGAGATAGCAAAAGAAAAAACCGGCGTCTTCACCGGCGGATACGCGATCAACCCGGTCAACGACGAGAAGATTCCGGTATGGATCTCGGACTACATCCTCATCAGTTACGGTACCGGCGCGATCATGGCTGTTCCGGGCCACGACGAGCGAGACTGGGAGTTCGCGACGGCGTTCTCCCTTCCAATCGTAAAGGTCGTGGCGGACCCGGACGACCCCGGCGCCGAATTGAACAAAGCCACACCGCAACCGGGTATCGCCGTGAACAGCGGTCCCTTTGACGGCCAGACTACGGCGGAGTGCAAGAAGAGCATCACGGCGTGGCTCGAAGAGCGCGGTATCGGCCGTGGCGCGGTAAACTACAAGCTTCGGGACTGGATCTTCAGCCGTCAGCGCTACTGGGGAGAACCGATCCCGTTGGTAGAGTGCGAAGACGAATACTACCCGATTCCCTACGACCAGCTCCCCCTCACGCTGCCTCCCGTTGAGAGCTACAAACCCACCGGTACCGGCGAATCGCCGCTCGCGGCGCTCACGGAATGGGTGGAGTGCGAGTGCCCGGACGGCTCCGGACGCAAGGGGCGCCGTGAAACCAACACCATGCCGCAATGGGCCGGAAGCTGCTGGTACTACCTGCGCTACCTGGACCCGGCCAACCCCAGCGAACTTGCGTCAAAGGAGTCGATCGATTACTGGATGCCGGTGGATCTCTACGTGGGGGGAGCGGAGCACGCGGTTCTGCACCTGTTGTACGCGCGATTCTGGCACAAAGTCCTTTTTGATGTCGGCGCCGTTAACACGGACGAGCCCTTTGTCCGCCTGGTGAACCAGGGCATGATCCTGGGCGAAGGCGGCGTGAAGATGTCCAAGTCACTCGGCAACGTGATCAATCCCGACGAAATCGTAGCCGAGTACGGCGCAGACACTATGCGCGTATACGAAATGTTTATGGGCCCCCTGCGCCATGACAAACCCTGGTCAACCAACGGGCTGATCGGTGTCCACCGTTTCCTGGACCGGATCTGGCGCGTTTCGCAGCGCCCCATCGTCGACGGAGACGCACCGCTTGCGCACGCGCGGATCCTCCACAAGACGATCAAGAAGGTTAGTCACGACACGAACGAACTGGCACTCAACACGGCGATCGCGCAGATGATGATCTTCATCAATGAAATTTTCGGTGAGGAGACGCTCTACAGATCGATTTGGGAACCTTTTGTGCTCGTTCTATCGCCGTACGCACCCCACCTGGCGGAAGAGTTGTGGAAGAAGCTCGGCAACGAGCCGTCGGTTTCGGCGCAGCCATGGCCGGGGTACGACGAGGAACTGACCAGGGATGACGAGGTTACGGTGGTTGTCCAGGTGAACGGCAAGATCCGCTCTCGTATGGAAGTCCCCGCGGGAACGGCCCCGAAGGAACTGGAAACAAAGGCGCGGGAAATCGACCGCATCGAGGAGTTAATCCGGGGGAAGTCGGTCGTCAAAATCGTGACGGTTCCGGATAAGCTTGTGAACATCGTGGTGAAGTAGCGGCTGCGGCTGCACCGAGAGCACGAACAAACCCGTCGCACCTTCCATAGGATGAGCACCGGACAACCACCTCGAGGGCCTCGTCCTGGTGCCACCACAGGCCGCGACGGCCCGGGACAACGGAAAACTCCGCTTCACTCCCGTTTCCGACGGTGCGGGTATCAACGGGTTCCGCGAGGACATCCTCGGACCGGTACCGACCCGGCCGGACGTCCATGATGACACCAACCGGTTCCCGACCCGCGATGTAACTGCCGCGCATCTCCCCCGCTGCGATCCGTTCAGCCAGGCGGTCCAGGTCGACGCTCCACGGATCGGCCGGCACCCGTGCGGCGAATTCCGCGGCCAAGCGCTCAACGTTGACCACCGACGGGGGAACACCGTTGGCGGCCAGACGGCGGACCACCTGGGCCGGCGGGCCAAGCCGCCAGAGGAACTCACCGCCCCGCCCGGGCACCACGACACACCCGGCGGGGCGCAGTGACCTCGATACGCCGCGCTCGACCAGGGCGGCGCCGGCCACGACGATCCCGCCCCCGGCAACGGGCACCTCTATATAACGCGTCGTTACCGGTATCCGCGTCTCTCCGGCGCCGCCGTCATGGACCCACCACACCTCCCAGACGAGGTGCGTCTCGTTCCACCAATCCGGGTGCGGTGGAAGCGCCGGAAGCGTCATGACAACCGAACCGGCCGGCGGGAAGAATCCGCAGGAGAAAAGCGGCAGCGTGGCTGCGATCGCGACAAGGCGTTTCACACACTTTGTAGGAGCAAAGCGGTCCGGTTGCTTCCGCGTATGCGTTCAACTATCATTGGCGCATGGTGGATATTCAGGGCTTCGCACAGGAGATGGATTCGGCCCTGGCGGCGTACCGGGCGTACCTGGAGGAAGAGGTCGTACCGGACCTCAAGCCGTCCCTTACGCGCGTGAAATCGAGCTTCGACGCCGTTCACACGCTTCTGAACAAGATGAAGCTCCTTCGCGACGACCCCTACGATTACGAGGAGCATATCTCGGAGATCGAGATTCCGCCGGATGACGACTATCCGGATTCGGAACTCGACCTCGTCGTGGCGATTCGCCTGACCAAGTACGCCACCGTCCTGGACTACGTCACCAATTACGTCCAGTTTTCGGTCGATTCCCTCGACCTGCTGCGCCTGAAGCGCATCACGCAGCTCGTGAATTACATCAACTGGCGTAACGTTACGGAAACGGCGGCAGGTTCCACCACCCGGGGAGTGGCCGTTCTGACGGGCAAAGTCCTGGAGAAACGGGATCCGCTCTCGGTCAACATCGTCACCGATGCGAAGGAACAGCTCAGCGCCCTCACAAAAAAGGTCCTCGATTCGATCAAGAAGATAGCCCGTTACCACCGGGAGGAGTACAAGCTTGCCTTTCGCCGAGAGGTCATCCCCGCCATCGCTCTTGGTGCGATACCCGGTCCCGACAAAGAAGAGCAGGTGCTCCGAAAATGCCGCGGTACAATAGCGCGGGCGATGCCGGGGAAACCGGTAATTCGCGAACTGATCGTAGAAATTCTCGCGGAGAACGCCTTGGACACGGCCGGCACCCGGGCCAGGGCAACGGCGCTGGAAGCGTTGGCAACACCGGACGACGGAAAGAACAAGAAGCAGGCGGAGATCGACACAAAACCGATGGTGTTGGAGGTGGTTCGAGCGTGCGCCGCGGCGGGAACCGCCCTTGAACAGGCCGGCCGGAAGATCGGCGACAATCTCGTGCTGATCGAGGGCAGGCGGCTCTCGTTCGGCGAGGTGCTGCGTCGCGTGTG
>JANQHT010000025.1 GCA_028282545.1 Spirochaetales bacterium | reverse complement strand
CCGCATCCGGCGGGCCAGTTCGTCACGAAAACGGGCTGGGCCGCGCCGGATGCGGCGGCGCTCGCCCCCAACGCGGCGGATCCGGATCGGAGGGACTTCCACCCGGCAAGCAATCCGATGACACTCGATCCAACGCGGAGGGCCGCGATGCCGCCAAGGCCGGCGAGGGCGATGTCGAACGCCCGTTGGAGCTGCTCGGGATCCTCGGAGAACTCGTTGAACGCTTCGGCCAGGTTTTCGATGGGTTCGGTCAATCGGCGATCGGCGAAGCGGAGGAAGCCCTCTCTCAGGAGCGCAAGATTCGCCTGCATGGTCTGCGCGTTCCGGGCCGAGTCCTCCGTTATCGTTGCGCCTTCACCTATCATCGCGAAGAAGCGACGAAACACGTCGATCGAACCGGTATCCTTGAACCGGCCGACCGCGAAGTTGAATGCGCGTATTGCTTCGGCTTCAAAAACCGTGCTAAGCTCAATGCCTGCTTCGCTGCTTTTGACGACGATCTCTTCCATGAGTTCATGGATGGGCCGAAACTCATCTGTGAGCGTATCCCGTACATCGACACCCATGGCCTTCAAGTCTTCCTGCTTCTTCGGGTCGCGCAGAGTCCTCATCATGGCCTCGAATGCTGTAGCGGCCATTTCGCTGCTTCCGGTACCCATCCGGATCACCTGGAGCGCAGCCCCCATTTCACGGAGCGCGGGTAATCCCGTTCGTCCGGTTGCTGTGTAGGCCGAGATCACCCGGGGACCGAGTCCAGCGAGATGCTCCATGGTGAACGCGCCGTTCTTGCCCTGTAGCGCTAAGGTATCGATAGCTGCGGTCACTTCACCCACTCCGAGTCCCATCTTCTGGAACTCGGCGAGCAGGCCGCCGATATCCGACCCCGCCGCGCCGGTCGCCTGAATCGCGAGGCCGATCGAGCGGAGATTGTTCTCAACGAAATCCAGATCACCGGTGCGCTCGATGATCGCATCGATCGCATCCAGCATCTCGGACGACTCGATTTTGATGTCCGGCGCCTGGGACACTTCATAGATTCGGTCGGAGAGTTCCTTGACGCGTTCCTGGGAAACGTTCGCCTGGGTGCCGAGACGCGTTATCCTGGCTTCCAGGGCGACGACGTGGTTGACCGCGGCGCCGGCGCCGAATCCGAGACCGAGGGTCGCGAGCGCACCGCCGACTCTGCTGATCGCGCGGTTAGCGCTGTCCATCGCCCCGGTTACACTGGTCCCAAACTGCCCGGCGGCCCCACCGGCGTTGCGCATCCCTGTAGAGAACTGATCTCTCAGGGTGAGCAATACGCCGGCGCGAATAACGTCACTCATCCTCGTTCACTCCGTTCACCCGCTTCCACACGTCGACGGCGGCATCTCGCCACCGGCTGAGTTCCCGCCAGTCCATATCCTCGACTCGTTCAAGAGAAATACCCGGCGTGATGTGCATGACCTCGGCGCAGGCAATCCTGATGTAGTGGATCACCTCGGTCACCGTTATTCGCTCGTCTGGTCGCTCGCCTGTCCGCCCTTCTTCCGATCCGTGCTCTTCGGATCGGATTCGGTAGGGTCGTCGACGAGGAACTCTCTCCAGACGCCGGCGATATGCCTGCGGATCTTCCGCCAGTCCGTGGGGCAGATTCCCTGGATGACCAGTTCCGGCTCGCCGGTGAGGGACGCAACCAGCGCGACATCCGCCCCGATAGAATCAGGTCGGTGGCGATCGGTGGCGAGGATGTGCTTCACCTTCGGTTCCGCGAACGTCAGTTCCGAAACCGATCGTTCGCCGGAACGAGCCGGCTGTGAGAGTTTCAGCGTAAACGGTTCGACCACTTTGACGCCTCCGTCAGTTGAGCTGCTGGCTCTTGCCGCAATGGTACGTCACCTGGATTTCACCATCACCAAGAGGAACCGGATCCGTCGTCCAGGAGTTCGGCATGACGTGCGTTTTGCCGTTGTCGATGAACACGGTCAGGGTGTCGTTCGTGATTCCGGCGAACGATTCGGCATCCATCGTCGCCTGGAGGTTGACCTTGAGTTCCGCCGGCTCGGGCGTTTCCGTGAAACCGATGTTCTCGTGCGTTTCGGCATTCTGCGTTTCGCGAGTGTACGAACTCGGGCGGAACGTCCCACCTTTCGCTTTGAGGGGCAACTCACCCATGGACGCGCTGACAACCCGCTTCACCTTCTGGAGCTTCATGCTTTTCCTCCTCTATCCGGTTCCGGCTACCGGAACTGGTTCACACCGGCCGCAATCAGGAACTGTCCTATGAGCACGGGACGATGCTGATAGTTGAGCCTGGTTTTGCTCCCCGACTGGATCTCGACGATGATCGACGCTTTGTATGCCTCCAGATCCTGGCACCACTGCTTGTCCTGGATGAACGTCTGTTGGTAGAGATCCACCAGGAACGCGAGCCAGACCGTGGGGCTCATCACCCGGCTGCCGGCTCCGAAGTTCTCCGTCGTCGACGCGAGTTTCCAGTCGCGGAACCGCTTCGCGGCAGTCGCGTTGATCAACGTTCGAATCGCATCGACCGTTTCGACGATCTGAACGTCGAGGTAGCTCGTGTCCCGGCTGCCTTCACTGTTCTCGTTGTAGGTCGTGACAACCCGCTCTACCAGCACCGTGCCAATCGAGTCGGTTCGCCAGGTCGCGACTCCCGACTCGAGGAGCGTCTGGCGTTCGGCCGCCGTGTAGACCGACGTAACGGGGAGCCCTGGTACCTCAATGCCCTGGGTGTTTGCCGCCGGATCATCCGCCAGCGCACGGACTACGTTCGCCGCGTAGCGAGCGACGAAGGCGCCGGCGGTGTGCGGCTGGTTGCCGCGGGGAACCAGCACGATGTGGGGGTTGTTCTGCGCGACACCCTGATAGACGATTGTACCGGCCGTGCTGTCGTCCCCCAACTCGCCGCTGATGCCGGCGAAGAGGCGGTCGCCGATCTGGCGATCAGCGCTGTAGCGATCGTTGAGTTCCGTTCCGAACTCAGTGAGCGACGCGGCGTCGACGAGATCCGTTACCCAGTAGTGGTACCGCTCCCCGGCGACGGGCACGAACGCGCCGGTGAGGCTCGGGTTGCCGGTACCGATGACGGTCTGCGCAACCGCGATCGTGAGACCCGACGGATCTGTCTCACCGAAAAGCGACGCGGCAACGATGAGGCCGTTGCCGACCTCTCCTTTCACCTTGCTCGTGAGGTCGACGATTGCGGGGTTTGTACCGTTTACCGCGGCCTCATAGCGCATGTCGGCAAGGGCGTTGATGGCCGCGACCAGATTCGCCGCGATTGCGGAGTCGGCGACGCCCGTCGCCACACCGATCTGGACCTTCTGACCACCGATGTACCGGGTGAGCGTTCCGGCCTGCACGGCGACGGCAGCAACGGTGAGTTGATACACCGCCGCCACGCCGGCGGCGTTTTCCTCGAGGGGAAGGGCGACGAGCTTCTCCACGAGATTCAGGTCGAGGAAGTTGATCGCCATCTCGGCCGCCGGCGCCCCGGCACCGAGGAGCCTCCGGGCTGCGTCCTTGCCGGAGAGTGTGACCGGTTGCCCTTTCGTCGCCTCGCCTGTAGCCAGGGCGATACCGACCACAAACGCCCGTTTTATATCCTCAACGTCGCCGGCGAGGGTGTTGTCGATTTCCTGATATTGCCCCGGAACCAACAGGGATTCGGGAATCTCGGTAAACGGTATGGCCATCTCATTCGTCTCCTATCAACTCAACGTGGTGGTGTCGGACACCTTTTCGGTCCCGACATCAAGGGTAGCGGTGTACCCCTCGAAATTATCAAGGTCGTCGGGGAGCAGGATTCCTCCCTCACCCTCGTGGAGAACGGATCCCCGCAGGTTCCATTCCCACTTCACCGCCCACAATGCGACGTTCATCTGGCCCGTGGACGATGCGTACAGGTTGCGCGCGTCCACGTTCTTGGCGCCCCCGAAGCTCCACGGAGCATCCAGATCAAGCAGCGCCGGTACGAGCACGGAAACCAGAATGAGTCCCTGGTCATAGAGGCGGTCCTTATTGCTCGCCCGAACAAGCACCCAGGTGACGAACTCCGGTGTCTGGTTGTCGTCGCGCTCCGGGCGCTTGATCCCCATCATGCCGGTCAGTATCGCCGGCGCCTTGGTGTACTGCCGTTTGATCTCCGCCTCATCGAACCGGCCGGGATGCGCTTCGACGCGAATCGAACTTGGGAACCGCGTCTTCAACTGCGTGATCGCCTCGTCCCGGACGGCGGCGTAACTGATGACACTCATCAGGCAGCCCGCCGTTCCGAAAGACGCGACTCGAGGAAGTCGGCGGCGATCTCAGCGAGTCGCGGTTCACCTTCGCTGCCGATACCCAGATACTCCCTGGCCGGAATGTTCTTTTCCGGCCATCCAAACTGATGCACAGCGGCGTACACCTTCGTCGCACCGACCAGTGCTTCTTCGGTAGAGACCTGGCGTTCCATCGTGTCACGGAGTTCGCCGGAAACGACCAGCGGCGGCTGGGCTCCCGGGAACCGTGCCGCGAGATACTCCGCATGCCGATCGCTGATCGCTTTCCAGGGACTACCGTCCGGTCCACGCTTTGTCTCGAACCGCTCCTCGCTGATGTCCCGGACTTCTTCCGCCAGGTTGATGAGGAGCTGTCTACGATCGCCGGGTTCCAACGCAGCCCGGTTCAGGACGTCGGCAAGAGCGCTGATCTGCCTGGTGTCAACGGTGATCGCCGCGGCACTCATCCGACGATCTCTCCTTTCTTGAAGAACCGCGAATCGGTGATGCCCTCCTCCTCGTTCGGCTCGACGATGCTTGCTTCCTGATGGTCGGGACCCATCAATCCGCCTTTGTGTTCCTTCGCGATCGTATTGAGGAGCTTCACGTTCTCCTTGTAACGATCGCGATCGTCTTCGCTGGACGAGACGCGATCGGACAGGCGAAAGAACGCAATGTCCGCACAGATCGCTACCACCGACTCGGCAAACTGCCCAGGCAGCGGACTCACGATGTCCCCGGTGTCGGCGTCCAGCAACCACGGAAGATGCGTCACGATGATCCCGGTCGCATCCTCCAAGGCGAGCGTTACCCGCGCGGTGTCGATTTGACCGACCTCATCGAGAGGGAGCGCTCCGGCCGGGAGGCGGGCCTCCAGGTCTGTTACCGAAAGGAGCGGAGTCACGACCCTACTTCGCCGCCTTTATGACCACCCACGGGTCCTTCTTCAGGACCTGCACTTGGTCTTTCGTCAGGTCCATCGACTCAGGCTGCCGCCGGATAACGAGGCCGGCGCGGCGATAGGCCGGATACGGGGTCGTGTGATGGACCATGTACTTCGTCGTCTTGCCCGACTCCTCCTTGTCCTCCGGCGGCTCGGGAGGTTTCGGAGGATCCTGGGGCTCCGGCGGGTCCTGCGGTGGAGCCGGAGGAGTCTCCGTGGGGGTCTCCGGTGGCGTTCCCTGAGCAGTATCGAGAGGAGTCTCCGGAGGGCTCTGCTCCCCGGACCCCTGTGCGTCGGTAGGCACCGGAGGAGTCTGGTCGCCGGTTCCGCCGGCGCCGGTTGTTTCCGGGGAGGTCTGTTCGCCCGATCCCTGTGCCCCGGTCGTGACCGGAGGGCTTCCCTGGGACGCTTCGGGAGGTGTCTGGTCCCCGGTTCCCTGTGTGTCGGTAGGCACCGGAGGAGTCTGGTTCCTGGTTCCGGTCCCGCCGCCCGACTGATTTCTGCCGCTATTCCGTTTCGCCATGCTTGCTCCTTCCGTGCCTGTACTACTCGCCCCCCGGATCAACCGAGCCAGGGAGTGACGAGAAGCTCGGCGGCCTTGTAGTTGGGGTTGCTCGCGCCGCTGGCGAGACGCTCGACACCGACGATTGACAACCCATCGGAACGGAGCGACGGTGGGACGACCAGAAGGTCGGGCGTGATCCCGAGGGGATCCCCGCCGTCCGCTTTGAAGCCCTGCATCGCCAGGAGCCCCGCTTCGAAGTTGGCTTCGTTCAACGCATCCCGACAGATGATCGCCTGCTGCCAGAACCCGTACCCGAAGCTCCGAAGCGTCCGGACACCGTGGAGGTACTGGTCGAGCATGAACACCGTGTCCTGCTTCGGATCGATGATCGACTGGAACTCCGGCTCCCGTTCTTCCTGGAAGATGAACGGCTTGAGTACCATTCCTGTAGCGAGCAGATACCACGCCGGACCTGCCGTTACGAGCGGATTGATGATATTCGATACCAGGGTGGCGGCGCCGGTACCGTCGTGCTCGGCGTAGACGGGGTGCTCGGTGTCGAAGAACGGCTGCCCGTCGTAGCACAACGCCGTGAGACCTGCGGCGAGAAGGGCGAAGACGTTGCGGTCGACGTGATCGTTGGCTTCCTGGCCCATTGCAAGGACAATCGGTCGGTACGTGCCAAGGTTGTCTCGTTCGATGTCCGCTCGATCGACGCCTACCGTTCCTTCGTACTTCACGTTCGAAATTTCGTAGGCGTGCTCTTTCATGTCCTTGACGACACGGGCACCAACCCACTCCCTGAGGCGCGGAAACTTCCCGAGCCACCCGTACGTGTTCGAGGCCGCGTTCGATTTGACATAGGTTGCAATGCGCTTCCACTGGCTCTTCGCGGCCGTTTTCCCCTGCTCGAACAGCTTCGAGAAGCTGGTCCGAATCGCTTCGAGCGTTGCCGCTTTAATGATCATGTTGATCCTCCTCGATTGTGTTTGGCTGCCGAGGCCCCCGGAAAACTCCGGGGGCGCTCCGCCGCGAGGCCTGTCCCCGCCGGGTTTGGATTTCTACGTTTCGTCGGAGATCCCGAGCTGCCGAGCGACTTCCTTTTCCTCGGCATTCATCGCGGTCTCCGTGTCCGGCGGATCGCCGCCCGGGACTTCGGTTTCGTCGGTCACGATCTCCGGCGACGTCTTCACGATCTCACCGAACTGGGCCAACCCCTCTTCCGACGAACACATGGCGAGATATGCATCCTTGCTCGCCGGCGCGATCCTGCGCGCCTCGATCGCCTTGTTCACCGCGGTCACCGCCCGATCCTTGAGGTTGGCCTCTTTCATCACCTTCAACGACGTTTCCGCGTTGATCGCCCGCTCCTCCATGAGCTTCAAGTCCGCGCGCGGGGCGTAGAGCGAAAGGTCGACTTCCCCGCTCCCGGGCAAAGGGGTTGAAGCGTGTTTCAGCGCGTTGATCGCCGTCACCGCGTCCTGCTCAGTCGCAGACCCTTCCAGGCCGAGTGCCGTCAGCACTAATTTCATGGGTTCCTCCTGTGATTCCGGGGTTTCCGCATTCAATGCGGCAACATCGAGGTTCGCCCGGTTCGTGAGCGCAGCTCCCACGATCACCAATATTTCTCCGGTCTTCCTGTTGGACCGGAACACCGGCGAAATGAACCGGTAGCTCATCCCTTCCACCAACCAGTGACCGTGGTTGTTCCAGGAAACGCTGCCCCAGATACTGCCGTCCTCGCTGAGTGTGACGCGATCGATCCATCCCACGGCGGGAGACGGTTCTCCCTTCGGGCCTTTTATGTCGACAGCGTGGTTCTCGTCGATGGGCAGGGGGCGTTGTTGGGCGTTCGTCGCATCCACCAGGCGTTGCGCGTCCGGGACCGTCCACTCCCGGCCGTCCTGGCCGATAATGCGCGGTCCCGGAGGGAGCAACTGGATGGTGTGGGGTACATTTCCTTCCTGGAAGTTGAGGGCCACCAGGATGCTGCCGGGCTTCATCCCCGCCAGTATCCCGGTCAATTTCGAATCGGAGCAGGTAACAGCAGTTATTGATCGAAGAGCGTGCGCTCCCGCGATGCGCGGCTTCGATCAAGGCCATGATGGTAGAGGCGGTAGATCTGCACGAACGTGGTGCCGAACTCGCGACAGAGTTCGTTCACCACCCCCGGTGTTCCATCGAAGCGCTCGTAGACCTGGTCCGCGATCTCATCTCGAAACGCAGACCGTTCGAGCGGGAAATACGTCTGTCCGCCACCGAACACCTTGAGAAACGCCGGGACATATCTCTGCGCCACCGCTCCGCCCAACTCGTCGGTGATGACGCCGTCAAGCGCTTCCGCGTTCTTGGACTCGTCGGTGTTGCCGGCCATCGGGAAGTACACCTTCTGGCCCCCAAAAAACCGTAACACCGCTCGGGCAGCAAGGATCGCGTCCTTTCTGCTCAGGTCAACGGATTCACCGACGGAGACCATCCACGTCGCTATTTCGTTCATTCGGGCCTCCGATCCGGGTCGTAGCCGGCTTTTGCCGCGATGTCTCGAAGCGCCAGGATCAACGCCGCCGCCTTCTTCTTTGGAACAAAACGGAGGTCGTCAACCCCGGTGATCCGCTTGGTCAGTCGCCGGAGGCTCCGTTCGTCTTTCGTCCGGCTCGCAAGCGACCAGAGCCCTGTGATGTAGTGGTACTGCCGCGGGGTGATGAAGCCAGGCACCGCCGTCTGTGAGACCCGCGGGCGGGGCGAGAACCCCGCCCGTTTCATCGCGTCGAGTACCCGCGACAGCTCGGACACCGTCATAGCCGCGGACGACGATTTCCCCGCCGCGCCTTCCAGGAGCGCCTCGTACACGTCTCGATCCAGGCCGAGTTGCTTCTTCCCCACATGGATCAACCGAATCAGACGTGTCCGCTCACTCGTCTTCCGAACGTTCACCGGTGCGCCCGCGGTCATGCGTACATCCTCCGCTTCCTGAGCCGTCGTGATCCCGGGTGGCCGACGTGCCACCCGCCACAAAACCGACAATGGTAGATATCGATGTCGGGCTTTCTCAGTCGGCGTCTGTGGTGAGCTGCCTCACCGTACGTCTCATGTCGAATCTTCCCTTCGCACCCCTTCCGGCGCAGCCTTCGTTTCGATGCCATAGCGGCCATCCTCAACCGGAAGGCGAGTTTTGCTCGCCACGCCGATTTTCGTCCTCAGAGGCGTAGGGGTGTACACCCCTCGTCGTTTCCCGGGTGTGGTCGTGCGTTTCCGCATCGGTCCGTGAGGCGCTGTTTCGTTTCTTCTGCGGGTATCGCGTCATGTAGCCTGCGATGCAGAATCGGGCAAGGTTCGCTACGTTCGTCAGGCCCTTCTCTTTTGCGTACGAGTCCAGCTCGTCCCAGTTGTCAAACGTTATCGTGACCTTCTTTCTCATATGATTGCCCCTCCCAGTTCACCGTCTACAGAGCGTTCACGACGTCCGCGTCCACGAGATCCGCGCCGAGATCCGCCGCCAGATTCATCGCTTTCCGCATCCAGTTGTTCACCAGCAACGGCCACGCCACGGAGAACACCACTCCTTGACTTGTTTGCCGCCGCAGCCGGGCGGCGAGGGCGTCACATCCCGCTTCCGGGATTACCGTCCCACGTTCTTTTCCGATCCTGGCGAACTTGATGTCCAGGTACGCGGCGATCTGCCCGGCATCGGACAGCGGATCGAGTTCCACAATCTCCATCCGGCGGATCAGCTCGCGGGCACTCCAGTTGCGGCTTTCATCGAGCTTCTCCTTCATCTCGCTCTGTGCGACCAGGACGATCGCGAGCAGCTTCTTGAACCCATCCTCCAGCTCCCAAAACCGCTTGAGGTACTTCAACGTATGGATCGTGAGGTCGTGCGCCTCCTCGATCATGAGTACGTGGGACCAGCCGGCTCGACTGCTCGCCGTGAGAATGCGCTCCACCTGGCGTGCTTTCGCCTCAAGCGACCGGCGCGGTCGCTCGGTGCTGCAATCCTCCACGATCGCGTCCGCGATTGAACCGGCGGTGAGCCGCGTCTTGTCAAAGACGCGAGGGTGAACGACCCGGACCTTCTGGTTCTCCTCCCTCATCCTCTTAATCACCAGGCGACGAATCGTGCTCTTCCCGGAACCCGATTCCCCGATGAGGGCCACCATTCCGCCGATTCGCGCGGTTTGATACAGATACTCCGCCGCGAAACGGGCTCCGGGGGTGAGGTACACATCCTTCGCCCCCGCAACGTCATCAACAAACGGGTCTCTGACCAGACCGAATTTCATGCGCGCCTGCATGCTCAACATTGATCATGCCTCCTTTCCGAGTTGGTACGTCTCGGTTCCGACGATGTCGGACACGAGTGTGTCTATGTGGGTCACCGGAACACCGTTCGGGTTCCGGGCCTTGACCTGATTCAGAAACCCACCGGGCAGCTCGACGCCCGGCGGGAGGTGTGCCTTCACGCGTTTGATCGCCTCGAGGGCGCTCACCATGATCTCGTGGGGCTGCACAACGTCCGCGGCGGTGACCGACACCTGCTCGCCGGTCCGTTTGATCGGCGCAATGTCGATGTCCGGCTGTACGTGGCTGTGGGTGACTATGCCGTTCCCGCCGTTCAGGTGTTCGAACGGCGTCGCATTCCGTGCCGGATCGGCCGTGCCGTAGGCGACGACCGTCAGCGCGTTGCGTGCTTCATCCGCGGTGGTATCGGCCGGCCGCTTGAACTCCTCGCCGATCACAGCGGCCGAGATATCAAAGCCAGCCTCGTTGTACTCGATGGGAGTGACTTCAACCGCGTACCGTTCGCCGCCCAGATCCCAGGACACGAGGACAATCGCCTCGGTTTCGGTGAGAATCGGCTGGACCTCGACCTCCATGCCGACAACCACGCCGGGTTGGCCGTGCAACGAGTAGTGCAACGCCCGACGGGTACGGGGATGAGCGAACGAGAACGCAAGTGATCCGTCGACGGTGCGGAGAGCTGGGTCGTGTGTCAGGAGGAGGCGGCACGCGTCCTGGTCGGGGAGTTCCCGTAGTTGATCGTTGGTGATGTGTTGCCACAACGACAATCGCGATCCGATCCGCGCCCCGCCACGCGTGAGCCGGCAGTCACGGTTCGGGATCATGTTCGCGGTGAATGCTGCACAGAAGCGTTCGGCCAGCTCGTTGAGTTCCTCGATCGAGTTCACCGGCTCACCTTTGAGCCGGCTCTCAAGGAGCCGCTCCCAGATACCGTTCGCTCGCTCAACGCTGCCTTTCACCCGCGGGTTGCCCGGCATGTGCGTCCGCGTCTCAACGCGGAGGCTCTTCAACGCTCGGGTAACCGCCCGCGACTGGTTCGCCGATCCGGCGTCCCAGAGGAGCAGGTTCGGCAGGCCGTGGAACTGATACACGGCGTTTGACTTCTCTCCCCAGGCGTAGAGCAGGAAGTCGTACAGGTTCGCGGCAGTCTCACCCCGGGCCGCGTAATACCGGATCGCAAGGGAATGCGAGTAGTGGTCGGTCAGGACGTATCGCCAGCATTTCAGGTGCTCTTTCCCCTGGAGGAACGGCTTGTTTTTGTACGCCTCACCGTCTCGAATGATGTGCTGGCGCTGCGTTCCGTCGGGGGCGTAGTAGATCAACGCAAGCGACGGATCGACCATGTGAACGTGGTTGGGGTGGAGACTGCGCATCCGCTGGTGCGGCGCCGGACGTTTCAGGCTCCGGACATCCAGGTGGGCGTCCCGAAGGAGCGTCCGCAGGCGACTGTCGCTCACCGTTATCTCGAACCCGTTGGCCTGGGCGATCTCCCGCGCCTGTTCCACGGATACGGTGGACTGGCCGCTCTCGCGGATCCCGTCCTTGAGCTGTGCCGCGATTATCTGGATCGTTTCAATATCCTGCCGCGATGACCCGGCATCCCGGCGGCGTGATCGGCCGGTTTCCCATCCGGCGGACCCGAGGCGTCGGTAGGCCGTGGCCAGGCTGATGCCGTAGCGCTCGGCCATCTCCTCAACGATGCGTTTTCGTTCCTGTGGAGGAGCTGCCTCGAGTGCCTCAATCCATGAGCTGTACATCGGCGACGTCCAACGGTGTGATATCTTCAAGCGGCTCCATCACCTCTTCCCAGTCGTCGTTGACGTGCGAGGTTCCCCAATCGACGACGCGGCCGACCCAGTCGTGCAGGTCGAGGACGTCGACCTCCGGGAGGGATCTCGCTTCACGGATGACGTCGGCGAGACTACGGACCAATCCCCTGATCTCGAAGCAGCGAGCGAGCATCGTCTTCTCAAGCTCTTTCAAACGCTCCTGGTTCACGTCCCGCTGGGTTACCGGCGGGAGGCCGCGGAGCTGACGCTCCAGTTCGGAGATCTTCTCTTCCTTCTTCCTGATGACCTCCTCGCGGACCTCCCGGACACTCATGCGATCAATGTCGTCCAGGTGCAGTCCCGCGACGGTCCCGCCTTCGCCGAGTTCCGCCAGGTCGTCGTCGCCAAGGAAGGTGATCTCCAGAATCTTTGACATGGATGGCAGCTTCAAATCCGCCGACTGTCGGCGGATTTGCCCGGGTGCGGGAAGGAACCCCATGGACTGGGCGGCGATCGTTGCTCGCATGAAGTTGTTGGCCGTCTTCTCAGGCATCCCGATGGTGTCGAGGCGGCTCATGAAGTTCCCGTGCCCTTCGTGCTCTTTGATCAGGATCAGCCGACGCCCTATTTCGAGGAACTCGTACTCGACGTGGCGGAGAATGCCCTTGATCTCGCCGACAACGAGGTCGCCGTGGTACTCGAATCCCTCGCCGCCGAAGCGGGCATCGATCTCGTCCAGGCGTATCTCTCGTTTGCCGTAGACCTCCATTTCCCGACCGGCGGCCTCTCCGGCCTCTGCCTTGATCTCGCCGGTGCTCGGGCGTCCCGGCCCGCGCTTGGCTGCATCACTCATGGTGTCCTCCCATCGCGTCGACATACCGCGACTCCTCGCTCTGGAGTTCCAACCGTGCCTGCCGGAGGCTCTGGGCGATATGGTTCGAGAACCCGGCGAACGTCGGACTCAACCGAGTTCGTCCGTCGGGTTGGCGCTCCGCCCACCCCTGCTCCCGGAGGATCGACAGGTCGCGGCTGATCACCGCGGCGCTGTTGCCGGTTTCCAGGACCAGGTCGGTGTTCTTGACTCCGCGGTGGCCGCTGGCGGCAAGGGCTTCGACGATATCCATCAAGCGCTGCTGAGCAGATCGTTTCATACCGCCTCACACCGCCGCGATGTCGAGGGCCACCATGGTGTACCGGCCGGAATCGTCGCGTTCGTAGATTCGGAGGTACGTCTTACTACCGGTCACCGTGACGCTGTCGGAGATCGCCTGCATCGCCTTCTGCCAGTCGGGATCGCTGATGTCGAGGCGACGGAGACCGAGAATCCTGGCCGTGTTGAGCTTCCCCGCTTTGTCGACGTAGAACGCGTCGTTGACCAGGGCCTGGATCTCGCTTCGCGCTCCATCCGACCAGCGTTTGATGCAGTCGTCGATGATCGATTTCGCGATCTGGAGGCGCTCGTCGAACGTGATGTGCTCGTTGACCGCGATGATGACCTTGAATTGCCCGTCATAACTCGTCAGTGTGACGTTGCCCTTGGCTCCGCCAAACTTCTTTCCGTACTTCTCGCTGGACAGCTCCAGGAACGCGAGGATCTCGTCCGTGATCTCCGTTTTGAATGCCCGGAGCACGTCGGATGTAGCCTTCGCTTTCGCGAATACGGCTTTCACAACAGTGTCTCGCAGTTTGTCCACGTCGCTCACGAGATCAACCGGGACCTGCCGTCCCTGAGAGTCGGTCATGTAGTTCACGTTTTCACCTCCGTCTGGATTTCTGCTTCGATGTCCGATAGGTCATCTATTTCCTCGATCGCCTCGTCAATCACAGCACACAACCCACGCAGTCGCTCCGTCGTCGGGTAGTGTTCCGACTCAACGAGCGTTTCGACGGTCAGATTCTTGATGATGCTGAGCCATCCGCGGGGAATGCATGTCATTATCATCTGTGGCTTTTCCATAGAGTCCTCCGGAGATCCTCTGATCTCGTTATGCCAAGGGTCCTCCACCGACGCTCGTAGCGGATCAGGGCGGCCACGTAACGGCGGTGCGTGGTCCGGTCCGCTGTGACGCGTGACCGCATGAGGTGGAGATGTCGTGTGTCGATCGAGTGGTGGATAGATGTTGTTGCTTCGGCGATCATCCGTCGCCAGGTAGCTACCGCGCGCTGGATCCGACCGAGATCTGTAAGCGCCAGATCGAGAAACATGAGCTCGAGACGCAAACGCGCCGGGAGGCGAATCACAACCAACCTCTCAGTACGGAGACCTCCAGGTCGAGTTTCAATTGCTCGTGCCTGGTGATCCGCCAGGTTTTTGCCACCTTGCCGGTGACGGTGCATCTACGGCGCCCCCCTTCGGCGATCAAGCCTTTATCGGTCAGTTCCGTTCGGCGCGGGCGGATTTGGTTCGGGTCATTCACGCCGGCGATTGACGCAAGTTCCCGGTCGGTGCGGTTGGGATGTCGTTGGATCAAGTCATACACCTGGCGTTGCCGATCGCCGAGAGTCTCTCGGATCTCTCGGTAGCTCTGGACCGACGTGTCGGTGATCCGCTTGCGCATCGGGTCACGCTCTTCCTACCAAAGACGGATCGATCTGCGTGCGGCCGGACGTGATCGCCTCTCGCTCTCGGAGATCCGCGTCGTATCGGTCCATGGCTGCCAGAATTGCATCTCGTTCGAAGTCGCCCTTTTTCAAACCGCGATGGCGATTGAAAAACCGGTCGCGTCGCTCCAAATCTCCCGGCTGCCATGCGGGCGATATTGCTCTGTACACCCTTTCATTGGTTAACCGTTGGTTCATACGAATATTATTGGTTAACCAATGTATAAAGTCAAGTATTTTTTTGTATTTTTTCGGTTAACCAATTATCATGATGAACAGAGGGGAGAGGAGTCGCCGGTTGGGCAGGCAGGACACGAAGCGGAGATACCGATTCAAAGAGGTTCTCGCCCGTGAGTTACAACAAGAGCGCGGGTTGCAGGCCAGGGTATCGGAGAAAGCCAATGTCAACCAATCATCGATCAGCTATTGGATCAGTCCGCGCACAACGGCGCTCCCGTCGGTTGAGCAAGCCTACGACATAGCAAAGGCACTTGGTTTGTCGCTTGAGTACTTAATCACTGGAAAAGAGGACGCAACGATATCGCCTGGTCCGACGTTGTCTTCGCAGGAAGATCGCCTGATCGCTCAGTTCCGAAAGCTGTCATCCAGCCAGCAATCAGCGATTCTTGGCCTCATGGCGTCGTTTGCTGAGAATGAAAGCACCGGTAAACAGGCGGCCGCGGGATGAAGAAAGAGTCACCCGTATCTTTTTTTTCGGCGTCGGTGGAGATTTCCGAGATATCCAGTTACAATACTCGCAACACTGTTCCTGCCGGTGAAACTGTTGTACTGAGGTTCCCTGACGGGAACCGAGTCGACTCAAGAGGGCCAGATTGACCATGAAGAAAATGAGTTTCGAACCCGACCCAGATGAAGTATTGGTAAAAAAAGGTCCGGCCAACTTCAAGAAGGGGTTTGAGGCAATCGGTGGCCGGTTGTATTTGACAGACCGCAGATTGGTTTTCAGATCCCATGCAGCGAACGCTCAACACATCGACGCGGAGATAGAGGTCAGTTCGATATCCGATCTGATTCCGAGATGGACGCGTTTTCTCGGACTTCCACTGGTTCCAAACACGCTGGAAGTTATCACGCGAACCAACGAGTCGTTCAAGTTTGTGGTCTCAGGACGGGCATCATGGGCAATTATTATTGGGAAAACAATCAACAGTTCTGGGGCAGAAAACGGCGAATGAAAAAAACTGTTCTCGCGTTCACTATGGTCCTCGCCGTCATCTCGGGCGTCGCGGCAGAAACGTTCGGTGATTTTCACGACGTCACGGTAGTTAGGGTATACGACGGTGACACGTTCTTCGCCGACATTGAGTCGGTACACGCGTTGCTCGGCGACGAAATCGGGATCCGCGTTCGTGACATCGACACACCCGAGATCCGGGGTAAGTGCGACCAGGAAACGATCCTTGCCGATCAGGCGCGACAACTCGTTGAGGACCGCCTTGCCGATGCAACGTCGGTCGATCTAATCGACGTTGAGCGGGGGAAGTATTTCCGGATCGTAGCGACGGTCGTCGTCGACGGCGTTGAACTCGCGCAGATCCTCATCGACCGCGGTCTCGCCGTGCCATACGACGGTGATGGACCGAAACGCGACTGGTGCGAGTAATGGTCTCATCCGAGTTGCTCGGTTCAGGTCAGTTGAGGGATCTGAAGCGGAATGCTCTAACGAGACAAGGAGAGACAATTGAGTATTGACCAGCCTGCAGATGAGATGATCAGGGTTGTCGAACGAGCTTTTTTTTCGTCATCGACAGGGTGGCCACAAACTTTGCGGAAACGCTACATCTCATTCCTGATCAACAAGAACCAACTGTCAAGGAAAGAACTTCCCAAAAAAGCAGTCGATGGACCTCGGGATGAACTCCTCGAAAAAATCCTTGGCTACGACCGGAATCTCGGTCTGTTCCGTCGTTTCCAGAGTCTCTTCGAGCGATACGGAAAGAAGACAATCGCGGTTCATCGGATGCCAAAGATATCGAGTAATGATAGATCGACCGTCCAGGGCTCGGCTTTAGTTCCATTCGATGTTCTCCCGAGAGATGATGCCGAAGTTGTAGGGTACTCCGTACGAGACAACGTAGTGTCCGTGACAATTGCGCGAACAATCAGGCGACCATCGATTGCTCACTTGAAGTCGACTGATTTCAACGAAGAAACGTGGAAGGAAATTTCAAATCGTGCACTCAGCAGTATCCCAAGCAGCGATCGCGTCATCGAATTGAACGCGAAAGTCAGTGCACCGCGACGCACGATAACCACGTTGCGATTCGATTTCAATAACGAGATTATGGAAATCGCAAGCGACTTGGTTCGGGAGGACGAACGGCAAGGCGTTTTGTCGTCCACGGAAATCAGGGATAACCGACGCGAAGCGATTTCGGTCTTTGGAAACCACGTGGGGTTGTCACATAGTGGTACCAGTTCGATGATAGCTACGATTGAGACTCAAAAACCGATCGTGAAGGAGACCATCCAAAAACGACTGCAGGGAATAAACGAAGCGAACCTACTGGTGATTGCGTTCGAACGTCGCTTCGAGGTGCCGAACGAGGATGTCGCCGAGTTGTCCGAGGAGATCGCTGCTCGCCTTGGAAAACAGGTTTCATCGGAAATCAAATCCAACGGTGAAACCTATTTCGACGAACACGGAACTTTCGTTGGTTTTTTCAACGATTATCCGAAGCACAAAACTGAGAACGCCCACGAAACGAATCGTTTAGTACGTGAAGGTCGAGATATGATATATAGCCGTGCGTACGTTCTCGTACGAAGAGATCGTGAGCCTGCCGAGAAAACGAGAAAGAAGGGCCACCTTGAGACATCCGTGTTAGATTTATTATCTATAGATATTGACGCGTCCACAGGGGAGGTAAGGATAACCAATGGTGAGTACTCGTCGTTCGCACAACGACTCGTCTTGGACCGGTTGGTTACTGAAGCTACGAAGTGACGGGTTTTCCGACGAACAGATAGACAGACTCATCAACCTCTTTTTTCGACAACGAAACGATACGATTGTCCAACCTGCGGATATCGCATTGAAGGCGGACGTACCTATTGCGGCGGCGATATCCATACTACAGGATTTCGTTGAACTTGGTTTCGGAGATCAAGTTCCGTATGCCTGCGACTGCGGACGAAGTATTGAGTCATTTCCTCTCGATCACTGCCCGTCGTGCGGAGCGATCATCGATGAAGAAAAAAGTCTATTTGTACGGATTCCTGGAGTCAGTGAAGCCGAGGCACAAAAAAGGGACGCTATTTCGTACATCATCGATACAGAACGCCGGCGCGTGGCGGACGCATGGGACAGGTCGGGAAAGATATTCTATCTAATGCTCGATCTCGCCCGATCGGAGAAGATTCAGGAAAAACTTGGTGATATTGAGTATCAGTACCTACTTAGCGTTCTCAGAGATCTTCTTTGGAATCATTGCCTCACACAGAGTCGTGAAGCGTATACCTCGGTAGGTGAAGTCGGCGATTTGCACAAGATCCTGTTCTCGGACCTTGGCGATGTGTACACAGTACTCACCCGATTCGCCAAAGAACTCGGAAGTCTCGCCGGTCAACGGAGTGACCTACCCTATGATCTTCCGAAGTATTCAGCGCAAATTCAATCACTGCAGATTCAGAAAGCGATTGGCGAAACGAAAGCAACCGCCTTCGACCTATTCACAACAACTCTCACCGGCGCAAAAGACATCAATACCGTAGAACTCACAAAGTACTATCGAATAGATCACGTGATCAGTTTGAGGGACGAGGTCTATGATGTAGCGGACATTGCGATAGTTTTCTTCGAGCAGACGAAACCGGATTTTGTTTCAGAAATTCCGACAGCCGCTTGGTATCCGTTCCACTACAATAAGTACTCGATAGAAAACGTGGATCTCGGAGCTATCGCGTACGTCAGTCGCGACGGTGGGTTTTCGATTGAGGATGATCCGAAACGAGTGCTTGACACTGACGTGTTTTCCAAAAACTGAAATCAGAAAACGATTGATTGCGCCTTCATTCAATCGATAGAGGGTGTTCGAAGTCAGGCAGGTTCGTTTCCGGATCCAGCGGGTACGTGTTCCCATCCGGCCATTCAACGGCTTCGGTGCCATCGGGGAGAATCGCGATCCGGTCTATGTCGCCG
>JANQHT010000117.1 GCA_028282545.1 Spirochaetales bacterium | reverse complement strand
CGGTCAATGACCTTTCTTCACGACACCAACGCCTCCGGTGTCCGCACCGTAATACTCGGTCCCGGCGGCGTTCCTGATTTGCAGGGTCTTGATATCGCGTGTTCCGATCGGGTTGGCGCCACTCCCTGCCGGTGCAGTGACGACCTCGTCGACGAAGAGGCGCTCGCCGCGGTCGTTCTCCCAGTGCACGTTGACATGTGGATTGGCGTCATAGCCATAGAAGTAGTTGACGCTATAGTTCAATCCATTGTCGAGATAGCTTCTGAACCGTCCGCCGAAATTGGCGGCCGAAGGAATCTCATCATCATCGTATGCCCGCTCGTAGCGCGTGTTCATACCGACCATTGAATTGAACGTAAAGAAGCTAGCGTTCGGGAAGTGTTCCCATGCTGAATTGGGATCTGCAACATTCCAGCCGGTACCGTTGCCCCCGCCATCGATCGTCACGTCAATCAGGTTGGTGATGTTTTGGTTGGTCGATTCCGTGAACCGCTCGAGACAGGCGGCGCCATCCGCCGCTCCAACTCCTCCGCAGGCGGCCTGGGCGAGTGCGGACTGGGATGTCAGAGGTGTACTGACGAAGCCATCGACTGTGCCGAGCTGCCCGTTGTTTGCCACGGTAGTGAAAGCGCCGCCCGCGAAAGTGTTTGTAACCGGTCCGAATGCCGCCCCGATGTTGAAGAATCCGTTTACGCCGCCGGTGATTACGTCAACGCCGTTAAGGATGAACGGGTGGCCTCTGTCTTGCCCTTTAATCTGGTCGTTTCCGGTTAATGCGTTACGGGTGTCTCCATCCTCGACGGTCCAAAGTCCGGGCACTTTATTGGTTTCAGCTTGCGAGATAATCAGTTGAACGTTTCCACGCTCCCCGACATTGCTTTCGGCGTTGATCATCCAGATCGGGATGCGCGAGTCTTCGAAGGCGTTCTGATTGAGTTCGCTGAAGTCGGTCGGGTTGATGATATCCAGTAGCTTGATGCCGTCGGCCGTGCCCCATACGACCTGCTGCTTACCGAGACGAAGATCCCAGTCCATGAAGCCGGTATCCCAGTAGAGTTCGCGCAGGTAGTCGTTTTGCGTGTAGTTGCGGTGCCATTCGTAATCGGCGGTTTCGGCTGCTGGATTCCAGACGGGACGCAATTCGGCGTGCCAGCTGCTTTCTTCGCCGATCTCGCCGTTGATGAATATCCGCGCCGAATTCTCGAACTTCATCAGATCGCCATTCGAGTTGTCGCGTTCGTCGAGCGTGGTCTGTGCTTGGCCGGTAAGCTGACCGGACTTGGCGAAGATGGCCGTTTCGTTTTTGAGTTCCGCTGAGATTTCCAGTTCGGCCATGGCGCAGGTAGGCGCGACCAATGAGGCGGCGACCGCCGTCCTCAACAGTAACTTGCTAAACATGTCTAGACTCCCAACGCGCGAGGCGCGTGTTTGGTGTGTCGGGGCTGAACCCCGACTACGTTATGTAATTCCCTTGAGCGATCAGCGTTTGATCTTGCGTAGTGTTTTTTCCGACCACCAATCCTTTTTGTAGGTGGCGTTGACCGCATTGACCTTGGCCGGGATGTAGGCCCAGGTCTGGTTGCCGGTAGCCAAGGTCTTGCCGTACCAGTATCCCCAGCCGACGGCGCGTGGATCGTCCGACGCACCCAACGATACCCAGTCGCGATCAATCACTTTGATTGCCTCGCCGTTTTTGAAGTATTCGGTGCGGTAGTCGGCGAAGGTCCTGGTGTCGATGTATGACACCCGCTCGTCGTACCACCAGTTTTCGAACTTGGTTGCGCTTTTGACCTTGTAGACCTCTTTGCCTTTGTGGTCGCACGAACCAGCGGTTGGTAGGTTTTTGGTGAAACGGGTGTGTTCGCCTTGTCCGAACTCTATGAATCCGAGGCAGTCGTTAAAGGTCTCCTTGCCCAGCAGTTCGTGGTTCTCGTGGAAGGGTTTGCGCAGTGTGACATCACCAAAGG
>JANQHT010000164.1 GCA_028282545.1 Spirochaetales bacterium | reverse complement strand
ACCGGCACCGGGGTTTTCCGCGACCCGGAGGTACGCCTCCAGGGCGGAGCGGTACTCCGACTGCCGCTCGTAGTATTCCCCAAGGAGCACGCCCGCCTCGGCGGAACCGGGGTGTTCCGGAAAGTCGAGGGCGGAACGCAGATAATCGACGATCGCGCCCCGGCTCCCGGAGAGCGTTATCTGTTCTCGAACGATGATACGTGCCAGTTCCAGAACGAGGTCAAACCACGCGTCGCCGCCGGGCACGGGGCGAGTCTCCTCCAGCCGAGCCCAGAGCGCCGCTTCGCGACGGGAAAACCCGTCAAGTTCCAGCCGCCAACGCCGGGCGGCCAGGGCCGCCTCTCCCGCTTCAGCCGATTCGGGGTGGAGCGCGCGGAGCCGCTCCGCGAGTTCCAGGGCGCGCCGGAGTTGGCCTCGTTCCTCGAGAATGTTCGCCATTCCCAGGTAGGTCCTGGGCGCGTACGCGCTCTCCGGGTAGTCCGCGACCAGCGGCTCCCACCAGAGCAGCGCCGCCGCCGGTTCCCCGAGGCGAAGGGAACTCTCCCCCGCCCAGAAGAGCGCTTCGTCGGCACCCGGCGCCGTCCGATATCGCGAGCGGAACGCTCGGTAGGCGTCGCGGGCGTCACCGTACCGCTCCCGGCGAAAGAGCAGTGCTCCTAAGTCGAGGAGCGCGTCGCGCCCGGCGGCCGTCGCCGAAAGGCGTGAGTTCAACCTGCGTAGTTCATCTTCCGCCTGATCGAGTTCACCGGTATCTGCAAGGAGCGCCGCGTAGTCGCGCCACGTTCGCGCCCGCGCGTCCGGCAATTGAGCCAGGGAGAGCAGGGTCCGGTATTGAGCGAGAGCCGTCTCGGACTGTCCGGCTTCGAGATAGGCCGCCGCCAGGAGCGTTCGCGCCTGAACGATCTGACCGGTAGCCAAGGGAAGACCGAGAATCTGCAGAAGTGCGTCGATCGACT
The DNA here is from genome assembly GCA_028282545.1 of Spirochaetales bacterium. Lineage (GTDB taxonomy): Bacteria > Spirochaetota > Spirochaetia > DSM-27196 > Alkalispirochaetaceae > JANQHT01. The sequence goes on along the minus strand of JANQHT010000164.1, from coordinate 10,079 downwards.
GACCGGGGCGACCGGCCCGTTGGTGTATCGTCGCGGTCAGATAGGCCGCGTCAAAGGTCACTTCCGGCGGCGCCTGCGAATCGATCAGCCGCGCGGCTGCCGCCAGGACGGCACCGTTGTCGCCCGTTCTGAAGGCCGCCCACATTCCGTGGTAGTCCAGGACAGCCCCGGAGATGCCGAGCAAACGCGCCGTCTCGAACTCCTCGTGCGCCTCCGGATACCGGGTAAGCGAAAAAAACGCCAGGCCCGCGTAGAGGTGGTGGGTTCCCGTTCGTTCCTTCTCGCCGACAAGGCCGAATTCCCGCAGGGCGGCGTCGCTTTCTCCGGCCGACACGAGGGCGCGAATAAGGCCCAACCGCGCCGTCTCGTCTCCCGGTCGCAGTCCAAGGAAGTCCCGGTACGCCCGAACCGCTTCAACGCTTCGATCCGTGGATTCCAAGAGCCAGGCGCGAAGCCGGGTGATCTCGTGGTCCCTTACGACCAACGGCGTCAGCGCCGGATCGTCGAGGATCTTCAGGGCCGTCCCCGGGTCGCCCTGTGCGGTCAGGGCCGACGCGTAGGTGTACGCGGCGCGTTCAAATGCGGCGTGACCGGCAAAGAGACCCCCCTCCCAGGTATCGCGTATCGCTTCGGCGGCTTCCCGGGCGGCCCCCGCGGAGAGCAGCAACTCGCCCAGGTAGATACGCCGCTCTACTTCATGAGACGACGCCGTTTCAAGACTATCCTTGAGCACGGCGATCGCCTCATCCCGGCGCGCCTGCGCCTCCAACGCGTAGGCAAGGTAGAGTGCGCCCTGTCCCGGAACGGCCCGTTCGCTCCTCGCCTCCCACAGGCGGACAAGGTACAGCTCCGCCACCTGGAATCGTTCGTTTTCGAACGCCTCGATGCCCAGGGCGAGCCAGAACTCCACCAGGCGGTGTGGTTCAGCCGACAGGCGCTGCTCCGCCCGGCGGTACACGTCGCGATCGGGGCGCCCCAGCCGCCCGAGCACAACGGTCAGCCGGTAGAAGGCCCACTGGGCGTTGTCCAGGGAACCCGACGTCAGCTCTTCGTAGAGTTCCACCGCAAGGTCGTATTCGCCCTCCGCAAAGGCGGCGTCCGCGGCAAACCGGACCGAAACCTCCCGGTACGGACCGGAACGATCGACCGCGGCCCCCGATCGCCGCCAGGCATCGACGATTTTGCGCGACTCTCCCGCCTGGGAATAGATGGCAAAAAGGGACACTAGACCGGATGCGTGGACATCGGTGCCCAGGACCGATAGAAGGTCCGCCTCCGCCATGGACAGTTTCCCGCGTTCTCGGAGCGATAGGGCGCGATAGAAGCGAGCGCGCACCCCCTCCGGCCCCCCACCCTCCAGGTGGCGCGTGAAGGCGCGTTCCGCCCCTTCAAAATCCTTTAGGGCAAAGAGCGTCAGACCGAGCCAGTAATAGACGTTCTGCTGAACCGCATCGGAGAAAAACCGGAGCGATGTCCGTTCCAGCGTCAGGCGGGCAGCGTCGTATCGACCCAGAAAATAGAGACTTTGACCTGAACGGAGTTTTGCAGTACCGGCCAGTTGCGAATCGGGGTACTCTTCGGCGACGGCGTCGTACCGTTCGATCGCCGATCGATACTGTCCGTCGGAGAAGAGGCGCTCCGCTTCCCGGAACACCTCGGTGCCGTCGGCAAAGAGACAGATTGGAGCGGCAACCGCCATAAGAAGGACGCTCAGGCGCTTCATATGACGGGGAATGTACCTCAGCGCGCCCTGGGTATCAACGGAGCGGCAAAGTCACCGGGTTGATCGAGACGAACCAGGTGGACGAACTCTCGGGGGAAGCGCTCTGATAGCGACTCGATCGAGCTTTCAACGTTTCGGTCAAAGACCACCGCGTGAAACCGCCCCTGGCCGTCGAAGTACGGGAAAAACGCGGCCACGTGGCGATGCTGCCTCAGGACCGGGGCGGTACCGAAACTGGTACTCACGCTCCCGAGATAGACATTCCCCGGTTCGACTTTTGCAAGCCAGTAGAGCACGGCCGAAAGTTCATCGATCGGATAGCCCACGTCTTCCATGTATAAGGACAACGGTACATGGCGCACGTCGTAGCGCTCGACATCCGTGACGTTTAGGAGATCCCGCGGCACCTCGCCGGTGTTCACCGCTATCGCAAGGTTCCGCGTCCAGTCCAGCCCGAAGTACGGGTCGCGTTCGTCTTCCAACGACGCGCTCCAGCGGGTGCCCCGGGCGTCGAGGTGCTTCGTCTTTAACGGTTCAATCGGCAGGAGGTTCCCCGCCACCGGTGCATAAAAACCGTCGGCTATCCACTTTGCGAATCCCGAACAGTTGAGCCCGATGTCGCCCTCCTGGAACTCGCCCGTTTCGATAAAAACGAGGTCTCCGTTCTCGTCCATCGCGCCGTCTTCCGTGTCGGGAAGACCGGGGAGATTCGCCCGGATGGAATCGACGATCGCCTCTACGCGCCGGTAGGCGGCGATGTCCGTTTCGACGTCGAACATGTCCCAATCGACGATGGCCCCCGTGGCGCTTTTGATCCGTTCAAAGGGCGCGCGAAGAACGTTGGAGAACGGCAGGGGCACGGGCACATCCCGGTACACCTGCGCACCGGCGAGGTGGACATCCATTTTGCTCCGCCGCCCGGCCGGCGCGATTCGCACAAACGAGCCGGGGTGGTATTGGAGAAAAACCTTGACCTGGGAGAAGTCTCCGTCACTACGGCTCCTGCGAATAACGTAGGCACCGGGACTGACAAGGGGGAAGTCGTCACCAGTTTCGTGCAGGAAAAGGTAGTAGTCGTTCCCGTTCTGCTCTTCGGTGCGGAAGAGCACGTAGGTACCGTCGCTCTGCCGTAGAACCGTTCGCGCCGGTCCCGAGCGAATCAGGACGGGATCGGCCATACCGGCGAACATGGCGTCGCGCGCTTCCGCCGACTCGGGAATCGACACCTCGCCATTCGCCGGGGTCGATAGGGCGAGGCAGAACACGGCGAGGATCACCGTCGGAGCGTTCCGTTGCCGCCGATCCAGTCGAGTTCCCGGGGCCACCTGGGAGACCACGGTGCAGGGCGTCGTCCCGGGAACACGGCCTCGAATTGCAGAGCCGCGGTGTCGGAACCGTCCAATCGTCGTTCGAAGTTCCATACGCTCTTTATATTTTCGGCATCGTTCTCGTTATAGTACACCTCCCGCCGCCACGAGCCCGATAAGAACTGACCGCCGGCGCGCGCAAAGAGCACCGGCAAGTCTACGCCCGCCACCGGGGAGTGACGCCGGCGCCGGTCCGTAGCCGACACCACTCCATCCGGCACACCGCCCAGGAGGAGCGCCTCCACGATTTCTGCGTTCATTCCCGTTACCGACGGCAGGTAGAGGTAGCGGGCGCGGTGCGCCAGGAGCCACGCCTGGATCTGTTCGATACACAGGACCCTTTCCAGGACCGCCACGTCGGGCGGTAGCTGTACCGGACCGGCCGGCGTGTGGTAGACGGGCGGAACCGACACCGTTTCAACGTAGGCACGGGGTACGCCACACCACTCCCGCAGGTCCAGTTCTTCCAGGACCTCCGCGTACGCCTCCTGCCGAACGAGAATCAGCCACGCTACCGGGCCCCCGCGACGCTCCATTTCCGACCGGACAAACGCACCGGCCCGCGCCAACAAGGTATCACCCTTGGGTGATCTCACAATCAACGGCGGCACGCCGTCGACGGATCGGTACGATAGGTGCGCAGCGGTCGCGTAGGCGCTGCCCGCCCCCGCCGGCCACTCCCGCGGTTCGCACCGGAAGGGAGGCGTCGCTTCCCCGGGAGGGGCGGGAAGGAACGTGAGAGCGGCCTCGTCCGAGTCCCGATCCGTTTCGGCCCGGCCGGTCACCGCGTGTTCGGTTGTGTCGGCCTCCGCGGGCGCGCGGGTGTTCTCCCGGAGGGCGACGAGAGTCGACCGGAAGCGTTCGATCCTCGCCTTCCCTTCCACGTTGGGATGGTTCGCCTCGCGTATGATCTGCTGCTCCGCCGCGGCAATACTCATCCCCAGGTCGGAAATGAGGTGTTTCATACGATGCAGGATATTGAGCTGCGGTGCGGTCCAACGGCGATGCCCGGAGTCGGTCCTGAGGGGTGTGACAATCGCCGACTGTTCCTCCCAGTACCGGAGAACGTGGGGTTTGACCCCCAGCGACCGGCACACGTCACGGACCGAGTAGGTTCGCACCCTCAACTCCGGAGCTGCACGAAGATCGGGACGTGTTCAAACCCGAATTCCGCGCGAATCCGGTTGCGCACATACGAGAGGTACGCCTCCGGGAAAGCGCGGGTTCGGTTTACAAAGAGCAGGAAGCGGACGGGGTTTGTCTCCACCTGCGTCATATAGCGCAGTTTGAAGGGGCGCCGGTTGCGGTGCGGCGGAGGTGTCTCGGCAACCCACCGGCGCAGCGCTTGGTTGAGTGGGCCCGTATCGACGCGCCGGTGCAATTCGCCGCGAATGTGGAGCAACCGTTTTACGATCTCCTCGACACCCGTTCCGGTAGCGGCGGAAAGCGGCATGATCGGGACGTGTTGAAAAACGGGAAAGAGAAAACGAACGCGATCCTGTACCGCTTCCACCTGGTTTCCCGCCGGCGGAAGCAGATCCCATTTGTTCATGGCCACGATCACGCCGCGACCGCGTTCGGAAATCCTCGCGGCGATCTTCTTGTCCTGTTCGCCCAGTCCCTCGGTGGCATCGATCATGAGGAGCGCCAGTTCGCACCGATCGATCGCGGTCAGGGCCCGCTGGACCGAGTAGTACTCCACCGGCTCGGAGACGCGCGCCTTTTTTCGTATCCCCGCCGTATCGAGAACGCGAAAGGTCGTGTCACGGTAGACAAAACGCGTGTCCAGCGTATCGCGCGTTGTGCCCGCCACCGGTGAGACCAGCGCTCGTTCCTCACCGGCAAAATGGTTCAGAAGCGTCGATTTGCCCGTGTTCGGCCGTCCGACGATGGCCAGAACAACCTCGTCCCGGTCATTCCGGTGCATCTCGCCTGTACTCCCGCGTTCTTCGATCGCTTCGCCGATAAGCTCGACAAGCTCATCCACGCCCAGGTTGTGTTCAGCCGACACGGGAACGGTGCGACGAAACCCCAGCGCCCAAAAGTCGGAAAGCTCCCCGGCCCGGGCATCGGAGTCGACTTTGTTCACGGCGACCACAACGGGAAGGCCACTCCTGCGGGCGGCCGCGACGACATCATCGTCTTCCGGGGTCAGGGCGGTTCCATCGAGTACGACAACGACCACGTCGCTCCGATCGAGTTCCGCCACGCTTCGACCGCTGACTTCACGGCGGAACGTCTCCTCGCCCTCCCCGATACCGCCGGTATCGATGAGGAGCACCCGGCGACCGGCGAGTTCCGTCTCCACGCTGACCGCGTCCCGCGTGACACCGGGCCGGCCGTCGGTAATGGCGATCCTGCGGCCGACGAGACGGTTGAATAGTGTGGATTTGCCGACGTTGGGTCGCCCAACGATGGTTACGCGGATCAATGCGGCCCCCCTTCGCTAGGGCATGACAAGGTCGAGCCTGTCCCGTGCGACTTCGCGGAGAGCATCATTGATGTCGGCGGCGTTGCGCATGTCCATGATCTGGCCGGCGAGTTCCTCCGCTTCGAGAAACGAGGTGGACCTGATGATTCGTTTCACTTCCGGTATGCCGGCGGCACTCATGCTGAACTCATCCAGCCCGAGCCCGAGCAGAAGGAGCGTTGCAATCGGATCGCCCGCCATCTCACCGCACATGGCCACGGAAAGGCCCTCGCCGTGACCGTTGTCGATCACCGTACGGATGAGGCGGAGCACCGCGGGGTGGAAGGGATCGTAGAGATAGGCGGTCTTTTCGTTGCCGCGGTCCACGGCGACCGTGTACTGGATCAGGTCGTTTGTTCCGATCGAGAAGAAGGCCACCTTCCGGGCGAGCACGTCCGAGATAAGCGCCGCGGAGGGAACTTCGATCATGATGCCCAGCGGCACGTCTTGACGGTAGTCGACGCCTTCCCGCCGTAGCTCCTCTCTCACTTCGGCGGTGAACTCCAGGACTCGATTGAGTTCGTGCACCCCGGAGATCATCGGGAACATGATCCGAAGGTTGCCGTGGGTACTCGCGCGATAGAGTGCCCGCAGTTGCGTCCGGAAGACCGCGCGCTCCTCCAGGCAGAAACGAATCGCTCGCCAACCGAGAATCGGGTTCTTCTCCTCGTGCGTCGTGAACGTGTCGGAAACCTTGTCTCCGCCCACATCCAGCGTTCGAATCGTGACCGGATTTGGCGCTATCGCCTCGAGAACCGACGCGTAGGCGGCGACCTGTTCTTCCTCGGTTGGAAGCTCGCTCGGCTGCAGAAAGAGGAACTCCGACCGGTACAACCCCACTCCGTCCGCACCGTGGGAGGTTAGGCCGTCTACCTCTTCGGGGATTTCGATGTTTCCGTTCAGATAGATGAGTTTGCCGTCGGTGGTTTCCGCGGGTAGCTCGTTCAATCCCAGGAGCTGCAGTCCGTGTTCCTGCCACGCCTGTTCGAGACGGCGGTAGCGTTGAACCGTCTCCTCGTCGGGATCAACGACAACCACCCCTGCGTTGCCGTCGACGATGATTTGATCCCCCTCCTCCACACGGTTCGCGACGTCCGAGAGTCCCAGTACCGCCGGTATTTCGAAACTCCGCGCGATAATCGCCGTGTGGGACGTCTTGCCACCGGCGTCCGTGGCGATACCGGCAACCATCCGCTTGTTCATGGCCACCGCATCCGAGGGCAGAAGGTCGTGGGTTACGACGATTACCTCGCGGTCGAGGTTTGCCAGGTTCGGGCGATCGGTCTTCAAGAGATGGCCCAGCACACGGCGAATCACATCGTGGATATCCGCCGTGCGCTCGCGCAGGTAAGGATCCGGTGAGTCGCTGAGTTTCGCCGTCAACTCCTGCGTCATTTCGGAGAGGATCCACTCGATATTGGAGAGCTGATCCGAGATACGCCCCCGAGCGTCCTCGAAGAGAGATGGATCCCGGAGCATCAGGAGATGCGTGTCCAGCATCCGGTGTTCGTCACCGCCGAGGTCCGCCGTGGATACGCGCTTGATCTCTTCGATGTCTTCCACCGCCCGTTCCACCGCGGCGGTCAAGCGTTCCAGTTCGTCTGAAAGATCGGCCCGCTCTATCGCGTACTTCGGGATTTTTGGCTGGTGCGATCCGTGAACGTATACCGTTCCGATACAGATCCCCGGCGATGCAGCGATGCCCTCGATCTCGAACATTGTGCATTTATCTTAGTTGGTAGTGATTTGCGCTGTCAAACAAGCGCCCCCGGCGCCGATATACGGAGTATGGCCACGTCTCGCAAACGGACGAACTTCGGGGTGCTCTTCTGGATCGCGTCGATCCTGCTCCTGTCCGTCCTCTACTTAGCAAACCACAGGAACATTCAGCGCGTCCTGGATACAACCAGGTTTATGGAAGTCGTCTTCGAAGAGAACCAGCCGGACGAACCGGACGTTGTCCCTGAAGCAAACGAACCGGTCGCCGCACTCCCTCGGGTGACGGAAGAACCGGGGGGTGCCGCTGAGACTCCACCGCCGGAAGAGTCCCCGGACGCAGAGGCTGAATCCACCGCAGCCGAGGAACCGAGCCAATCGGACCAACCGGAGCCGGCGGCCCACTCTACGGCGGTTACCCTCTACTTCATTCGCGTGAGTGACGACGGTCGGATCATTCCCGAAGCGGTGGAACGAAGTGTCGTAGCCGGCGACAGTCCCCTTACCAGGACGATCGAATCGCTGGTGAACGGACCCAACGTCGACGCAATCAACCGGGGCCTCCTGAACCTCATACCGGACGGCACCAGGCTCCTTTCGGCGTCGGTAGAGGGGCGTGTGGCGTATCTGAATTTCAGCGAAGAGTTTCGATTCAATCCCCTCGGCACAGAGGGATCTCTGGCCCAGCTACAGCAGGTGGTCTACTCGGCAACTGCGTTTTCGTCGATCGATCGCGTTCAGATCCTCGTGGAGGGAAACGTCCTGGACTACCTCAGCGTGGAAGGTATCTATATCGGGGCGCCGCTTTCCCGGGACACGTTCAGGGCGTAAGGTAGCGTTTCACCGGAATCAACCAGCAACAGTACCTCCCGGTTTCCCGAGCGACCGGGCAGGGGCGAGTCGAGCGTAGCCCGTACGTGTACTCCCTCATCCCGTAGCGCACGAGTGACGTTCTCGAGCAGATCGCGCACCAGTCGCGCATCGCGTACGACACCGTCGGTTTCACCGGGACGTCCCCGTTCGATCTCGTGGGCGAGTTCAAACTGCGGTTTCAACAGTGCGATTCCCCACCTTTCAAGGGTAAGGGAAAGGACCGCCCCGACGACGCCGCGGAGCGACCTGAATGAGAGGTCGATGACAGCCGCGGCCGGCTTGGGATCGAGGGACCGGACATCGCGAACGTTCGTCCGTTCGTGGACGTGCACGCGCGGGTCTATCCGAAGCGAGTACGCGAGCTGGTTGTACCCGACATCTACGGCGTGGACCGCCCGGGCACCTCGTTGCAGGAGACAGTCGGTAAAGCCGCCGGTACTGGCGCCGGCATCGAGCCACACGCGGCCTTCAACGGGGAGGATCCACAGATCCAATGCCGCTTCGAGTTTGTATCCGGCCCGTGAGACGAAGCGCGCTTGCTCGATCGAGAGGCGTGTTGAATCCGGTACGATTTCCTTGGGGTCCCTATGGCGGCCCAGGGCGGATCGCAATTCACCGCAGGCGATATGCGCGTAGAGTTCCTCCCTGGAAACGCCGGGAAACTGCTGCGCGGCCAAGTCCAGGAGCGTCACCCGTCGCATGGCGGCCTAGACGAGTGAAGAGTACTGAATACGTTCGATCGATCGAGCCGTTCCGTCGCCGTTCCCAACCGTCACCACGAGTCCGTGGATAGTCGCGGCTTCCGACGCGACCTCGTTGCGGATCGGGATAAGCGTAAGGGAACGGCGAACGCTGATCGACGGCGCGAATCCGATGACGCTGTTAGCGGGCAGACACGCCCCGATGTCCGTCAGGTACGCCGTCCCTTTGGGAAGGATCCGTTCGTCCGCGGTCTGAACGTGCGTGTGGGTGCCGAACAGCAGGGAAACGTCGCCATCCAGGTACGATGCCAGCGCTTCCTTTTCGGCGGTAGACTCGGCGTGGAAATCGACGATGATTATCGGGGTCTCGCGACGGAGTCTTTTGACGGTTTCCCGACTCACCCGGAAGGGGCAATCGATCGGCGGCATGGCGACGCGCCCCTGAACGTTGATCACCGCCACCGGCGGCTTCCTCCGGTCGAAAAGGGCAAATCCGTGTCCCGGGACGCTCCCGGGATAGTTCGCGGGCCGGAGCAGAAACGCCTCTCTATCGAGCAACTCCCCGATGCGATCGTCCTGCCACACGTGGTTTCCCGTCGTCACCACGTCAACCCCGGCACGCTGCAACTGTGCCAGGTCGTCGGCGGTAATCCCGAAACCGTCGTTTGCATTCTCGCCGTTCACGATCACCAGGTCCGCCCGATGTTTACGGGCGAGTGACTTCACCGACGAGACGACGGCGCGCATCCCCGGCCGGCCGATAATATCGCCCAGCACGAGGATCGTCGTTGTGTCAGCGGGCATATTCCACGATCCGCGTTTCGCGAATCATCGTTACCTTGATGCGCCCCGGATACCGAAGCTGGTCTTCGATCTTGCGCGCGACCTCCTTGGCGAGTTGCCGCGCCTGTTGATCACTCACGCGCTCATGGTTGACCATAATCCGGAGTTCCCGCCCCGCCTGAATCGCATAGGCTTTCTCGACACCGGAAAAATCCTCGGCGATCGCCTCCAGATTTTCCAGGCGCTTGATGTAATTGTCGAGTGTTTCACGACGCGCCCCGGGGCGCGAGGCCGACACGGCATCCGCGATCTGCACGACCACCGATTCGACGCAACTGTGCGGTACGTCACCGTGGTGGGCGGCGATGCAGTTGACGATCTTCTCATCTTCGCCGATCCGCTTGGCCATTTCCACCCCGAGTTCCACGTGGTTTGTAGCGCCGTCG
>JANQHT010000116.1 GCA_028282545.1 Spirochaetales bacterium | reverse complement strand
ATTGTGCCGGACCTTGAGCGATGAGATGCCCGTTGATTCTCGCTGCTCCCTCAGGTACGCCTCCAGAACGGTGGAGCTTTCGGTCGATAGTTCACGGAGCGCGTCGACGCGTTCGTCGTAGCCGTCTCGAATGATCCCGCCGTCGGTGAGAAGCGTGGGCGGCTCCTCCACCAGGGCGGACTCGATCAGCCGGCGTATCTCTTCAAGGCGCGATTGCGCATCGGGGTCGGGAAGAGCGTCCCTTTGGCTTGAGAGAACCGCCGCGCCGACCTCCACGGTGGATGCGATCGCGACGAGGTCTTTGGGGTGCGCTTTTTCAACACCGAGCCGTCCGATCAGCCGCTCCAGGTCGAAGCACCGTTTCAACAAGGATCGAACTTCGTACAGCGCCGTTTGGTCGCGGTAGAGGCGCGTTACGCGATTCTGCCTGGCGCGAATCGCCTCGGCGTCCCGGAGCGGCCAGGAGATCCAGCGCCGGATCGTCCGCGCTCCCATGGCGGTGCAACTCCGGTTCATGACCGAAAAGAGCGTGTAGGCGGTACCGTTGTCGCGGATGTTGCGATGCAGTTCGAGGTTTCGACCGGTTGCGTCGTCTAAGATGACGAAATCTTCGGCGTCGGCGCGACGAATGGAGTCGACGTGGACCGGTGCGTGCCGCGCATTGTCCGATAGATAGGCGAAAAGAACGGCCAGCGGCGCCAGTACGGGATCGTCATCGGAGACCTCGAAGGCGGCGAGCGTGGTCGTTCCGAAGTGGCCGGTGACGCGCTCCAGTCCCAGGGCCCGATCAAAGGCCCATTCGGGAAACGTATTGACCACGGCGTGTTCCGGTAGCGCCTCGAAGCAGCCGGGGCGATCGTGGCGGAGCGATTCCTGGACCAGTACCTCCCGGGGGGCGATGCGTGACAGATGGCGCGCCACCGCGTCCGGCGAGGGGGCGTCGGAGGCAACCGACAGCTCGCCGGTGGAAGCGTCCGTCCAGGCGTAGGTGGAACGGGTGTCGTCGATGTGAATGGCAAGCAGGTAACTGTTGGCGTCGGGATCGAGGTAGTCCTCGTCGAAGACCGTCGCCGGGGAGAGCACTTCCACCACTTCTCGTTCCGCGATGCCTCGCTTCGGTATCGACGTTTGTTCGCAGATCGCGACTTTGCGGCCCGCTCGGAGCAGACGTCCCACGTACGTGTGGGACGCGTGATGCGGGACTCCGCACATTGGAACGCCCTGGCGCTGGGTGAGCGTGAGACCCAGGAGGCGCGAGGCGACTTCCGCGTCTTCGTCGAACATCTCGTAGAAGTCACCGAGACGATAGAAGAGGATTGCGTCGCGATGGTCCGCCTTGATGCGGCGGTACTGCTGCATCATGGGGGTGGACACGTTGGAACCTACCGCTCGACTACAAAAAGGAGGCGTTCAAGGACAAGGTCGCTCACATCGACTTCAGCGGACCACCACTGCAAGCCGTTCACGTCTGAGCGAATAATCAGCGTATACCCTTCGCTTTCAGCCACGTACTGAATGGCATCCTGGAGCTGCTGCAGGAACTCATCCGACAGGAGTTCCTGCTGCCGGAGTTCCAGTTGCTGCCTCCGGCGCCGGGTGAGGTCTTCGAGAAAACGCGTTCGCTGTACGATCTCATCGTCAAGGTCGTCCACCCGGGCCTGGTTGTTGGTCGCCGCGGCCCGCAGGCGGCGATCGCGGAGCTGTTCGAGAACGGCGATTTCATCGTTGATCTCCGCCTGGAACTCCGCCCGGAGTCGTTCGAGTTCCCGGACTTGCTGGCTGTCGCGGTAGAACGAGTTGTAGACTCGGTTGATATCGATGACACCCACCGTCGTGAGCTGTTCCGCCCCGAGGGCGGCGGCGATCAAGAGGAACCCTGACAGGAAGAACGGTATTCGTTTTTGCACCATGGTGGGTTACTACCTTAGAAGAACTCGGCACCGATGGTAAAGACGAGGTCGAGGCCGCGACCGTCCTCGAAGCCGTTGTTGAAAAGGTTGCCGGTCTGCCATTCGATGTCGCCGTTGGCGTCATACTTGAAGCGTTTTGCCAGATAGAGCCGAATCGGAAACTGGGGAATAACAAAACGGATCCCGGAACCGACGCTGAACTTCCAGTGTTCACGCTGCACGTCGGAAAGGCGCTGCCGGGCGTCCCAGTTCGGGGCGCCGTCCGCCATTGCGGTGGCCTCAAAAAAGGTGTCGAACCAGATGATCTGCTCCGCCAGGGGCATGCGCAGTTCGATCCAGTTGTTCGTGAGCGCCCATCCGCCCGGCTCGTAGGGCCAGCCGCGGGCGTTGAACATACCGTCGATACGAAGGAAGTTGCTGTCGGACACGGCGTAGTACCGATCGTTGCCGTCATTCAGGTAAAAGTTGGGAATGACGGTGTCGAGTTCCGCGTGGGCGCCCAGGACCATCTTGAACGACCAGTCGCCCCAAGGGATGTCCCAGAGCGTGAGAAAGGCCTCGGCGGTTGAACCGGTCCGTGCGAAGTGGCGCTCACCCCAGAGAAAACCTCCGGTGAAGCTCAGGCTCTGATCCAGGCGGTAGCCGCTGGAAGGACTGAAGATGTAGTCCCGCGTGTCCAGGGCGGCGCCGAGGGCCCAGGTGTTGATGAACTGCCACGTCTCGAGGTTCTCCCGCGTCTGGGCGTTGGCGGGACGGAAGACCGTCTCGTCGTAGGTAATGTAGGTTATCCCGGTGCTGACCGACGTGCGCGGCGTGAAGCGGCCCACCGGCGTCCGGAAGGTGTACCCCGTGTTGGCGCCCAGACTGATGCTGTACGCGTCGTAGCCCATAAGGTGTTCCGAGGGGATCTTGGAGTTCGACTCGCCCAGGTACTCCCACTCACTTTGGAGGCCGTACTGGCTGATCTCGGTTGACGTCGGGATACCGGGGAAACGGTCACCCGCATTGTAGGTGATGCCGCTGCCCGCGGGGTATTCCGTTCCATCGCTCGTGAACACGTAGCGGTCGTCCACAAACGGGTCGGGAACATCTTCATCCTCGTAGCGCGGGAAGAGCGAATCTTGGGGTATGCCGGAGATCACGCTCCGCTCAAAGGTGAGGTTGAGGCCACCGGACCAGCGCCGCCCCGTCAGCCACCGTTCCACGAAGTTGAACGAGATCTGCTGGTTCAAGGGTGAGGCGATTCCCTGGATGCCGAAGGTCTGACCGCGACCGAGGAAGTTTCGATCCTGCCACTGGATTTGCGCCGAAACGGGGAACTCCTGGTTGCCGCCGAAGGCGACGCCGAAACTGATGTCGGCCGTACTCGACTCCTCGACGTTGACGATCAGTTCCATAAGACCGTCCGCACTCCCCGGCGGGGTCTCCGGCGTTATCGCGGCGAAGTACTGGAGGTTTGCCAGATTCTGTAATCCCTCACGGATTCGGGTGGCGCTGAACACGTCCCCTACCTGGAGCGGTAGTTCCCGATAGAGCACATAGTCGCGGGTCTTCTCGTTTCCCCGAAAGACGATCGACTCGATGTGCGCCCGGCCGCGTTCTACAATATTGACACGGAAGGAGACCGTTTGCGCCTCCTGGTCGCGGATCTCCTCGCGCGTTATCTGGTTGAAGATGTACCCATCTTCGTAGTAGCGATCGAGTATTCGCTGGTAGGAAACATCGAAATTCGTCAGATCCAATACGTCGCCCTCTTCCAGGCGAACAAAATCGGCCAGTTCCTCGTCGGTGAATATCGTATTGCCTTCAAAAACGACACCGCCGTACGACCATTGCTCGCCCTCTTCGAGCAGGAAACGCATCGTCAGGAACTGGCGATCCTCGTCGGGATCGTCAGTGAGCGTCTGTTCAACTTCCACCACTTCCGCATCGATAAAGCCGCGCTCCGCGTACCACCGTTCGATCCGGTTCCGGTCCGTTTCAACCAGCGCCGCCCGATAGAGTCCCTTGTTGAAGATATTTCGTGCCTTGCTTTGGATGACCCCTCTCAGGGCGCTGTCCGATGCAAAGGAGTTGCCGACAAAAACGATCTCCTCCACCGCGATCTGGGTACCCTCATCGATGGTGAAGGTGACAACGTTGCCCGCCTCCTCGTCAAACTCGGCGCCCACCGTAACATCTGGAAAACCCCGTTCCAGGTAGAGGTTCCTGACCGCTTCCTCATCAACTCGCAGCTTGCTGCGCGTCACCATGTCCCCCCGCTTGAGGAGGATTACGTCGAGGATCTGGTTGCTCCCTACCCGTCGGTTGCCCGTGAACTCGATCTCGTCGATGACCGGGCGCTCCTTGACCTCGAACTCGATAATGACCGCATTGCCTTCGTCGTCGGCTTTCACCGCGTTCGGGATGATCTGCTCAAAATAGTCCAATGCGTAGAGGCGTCGCTGGAGGTCCAGGAAGGTTGGTTCCGTGAAGCGCTGCCCGAGAAAAGGATCGGTGATCGGGGTGAGTTCGTTCTTTCGAACGGTTCTCAACCCTTTGAATTCGATCGCGACGATCGGTTTGTCGATGTACCAGTCGTCGTTGCTCTGGCCGAACGCGGCGGACGCGATCAACAGTGCAAGTAGAAAAATAGCCGCCCGGCTTGCCCGCATATCTCTCAACCTCAGGTGTTTATCTAGTACGAAAATCGCCATGAAAAGGTAAAGGTGTTGTCCCGAATGAACAGTTCCTCCGGTTCCCGCGGAGCGAAAGTCCACTCCAGGAGAAAAAACGGTGTTTGCCATTCTAAACTAAATTCCGAATCTATCAAGACCCCGCCAAGCCGTTGTACACCGGGCGATTCTTCCCGTTCGATTTCTTCAAAATCGCGGGAGGTCATCTGCAGCAGGAACTGCCCGAACACCTCATTGCCGATGTACCGCCCCATAAACACCGACGTGTTGTTCAGGTAATTACCCACGGACGGTGTGAGGGGAACCGCCTCTTCCTCCGTGGGGGTTATTGCGGTGAGGAGTATGTTCTGGAGAACACTGGTACGAACGGCAAAGAGATCGAGGTCAAGCCGGCGTCGCACCGACTCTTCAAACTGGCGAAACACACCGAACTGCGTCACGATGTCGCTGCCGGCCAGAAGTGCCGAAGAGACGGTAACGGAACTGTCCGGCGCCTCCTGGAAAATCGATCCGCCGAGAATGGCAACGACCTCGTCATTTGTCAGCGTCGGGGTGGACTCGAATCGCGGCGCGAACTCACTGAGATGTTCGCCGTCCGCAATCAGGTAGATGCGAACCGGACCATCCGGTGCCGCTTCCCGTATCTCAGCACGAGCCGTCAGACGCGGGTCGAATTGCGTCTCATCCTCCTGAAACTGGATAACGCCTTCCCGGACCAGGAAGTTGCGGTCGAAGTAGAAGATGTCTCCGCTTTGAATCTGGACGTCGCCGTTTAATGAAAAAGCGTCCGCGGCGGAATCGATCTTTAGGTGGAGTTCCTGCTCCGTGGCGAAGTTGGTGCGCAGGATCGGAATTTCGTTGTTCGGCCAGATAAACTGGACCCCGCGACCGCTCCGCATCATCAGGTCCACCGTTACGCTCCGTTCATTGACGGCCGCCGTCTCGTCCCGTTCACCCGGTGCAAACTGCGCACGGTACACGGTGATATCCCCGGAGATGGTGGTGGATACGGGCGTTCCGCCGATAACGAGACCTCCCCGGGCAAACCCGTCAACTTCAACGCCCCCAAACCGGCGAACGATGTGGATGCCCTCCTCATCCTGCGTGTCCAGGCGAACCTGGTACTCCTCGATCGAACCGCCCGCGAGAAGGATGTCACCCGACACGGTTGCAAGGGCCGTTCCGAAGGGCACCGTGGCGGGCCGGATACGCGCGAGGCGCTCTTCCACGACGATCGCCGCGTCAAAGGGGCCCGCCCCTTGGGGCAGGAAGGGCGCCTCGGCGGCGGCGCCGGTGATCGAGAAGACGCCGTAGAACTCAGGATCGTTGGCGCTGCCCACAACGCGGAGTTGTCCCCGCGCTATTCCGTCCGTTACCGTTACCTCCGAAGAATCGGATACGAGTGCCGGCAGGTCCGCCTCAAGCGCGCCGACGGTGACGTCGACCTTTCCGGCGGTGATCGAACCGTCCACTGTACCGCGGATACTGGCCGGTTGTGTGAGGCGTGCCGAAAAGGATCCCTCGTCATAGAGCGTTGCGAGGACGGCGTCATCGGATCGCCGGAGGGTCGTTTTCCCGTCCGTTCGTTGAACGGAGAATACCTGAGGCACATCGGAAAGGAGCTGGAACTCCCCGGTCACGGGCAACGACGGGAGGGTCTGCAACGAGAGACGCGGCGCCGGTGCGGTCCGTGCCGCGAAGGAGAACGGTACCGCCGTCAACCGGTCGCGCCGTGTAAACCGGCCGGACATCGACACCGTCCCCGAGGCGGTGAGGTCGGCCGCAGCGACGGTAAGTTGTTGCGTTCCGAATCCGAGCGCAAACTGCCGAAGCGTTGCCACCTCCGGCGACCAGGCGACAGTTCCCGCAACACTGACGTCCTGGTCACCCCAGATCGCCGCCTCCGTCGCGACATTTGCCCGGACGGTGAGCGCCTCCGGAGGGCCCTCGAGCAGCAGCCGGCCGTTTACTCTGCCTCGGGTGAATCGTCCCGGCACGCGTCGCAGGGGAAACCCGTCGATCGCCGCGTCGACGAACCAGTTTCCCCGGTCGAAACGAACCGTGGCGATGTACCGTTCTATTCCTTTGAGCGATGTCAAACGAACCGCCGCTTCAGCGGATGGAGCACCGCCCAATCGGTACTCGCTTTCGACGGTTCCCGAGAGCGTCGAGAATCGGTCCTTTAGTTCAATGACCGCGATCGAAACCGTATCGGGGTTGATCGACACGTACAGACGCGCACTTCCGCGCTGATCCGCCCCCGGCAGCGGGATGTCGGTTACCTCAACGTCGAAGAGCGTGAGAAACCAGTTGGAGGAATCCGTGTACAGGCCGGAAAACGCGGCGGTGACGGCTGCCGGTGAGCCGGGTATGGGCGTTTCCTCCAGGGATCCGGACATTTGAACACCGCCCCGAGGTCGCCACAGGAGACGAGCGGTGAAACCGTAATCCCCGTATATCAGGAGGCTGTCGGACGGATCGTAGACCGCACGGATAGCGTAGGGTATCCCTTCGACCACGAAATCGGTGTCGACGGACACGGTACCCCGCGACGCCGCGTGGAAGAGCCCCCGCCCGGTGGCGTCGTAGCCGCCGTACCGAATTGCGAAGGAATCGATATTGACCGAATCGCGCGTTATCCGCGCGCTTACGGCGAAGAACGGATCCGGACCGTCGTCGCTTCGCAGCAGGAGTCGCGAAAGATCCGCCTCGAAAGCCCCGTCCCTCAGGTCGATGACGCTCGCCAAGTCGATCGTATCGAACTCATCTATCGGTATCGCCCCGGGAATTTCGTAGCCGAGGTCGCGTATCAGCCTTTGAACCGACGCAACAGGAACGTCGGCGAGATCCGCGGTGAAGTAGGCGTCGTCCACACCTGCGGCGCGTCCGTCGAAGGCTACCGATGACTGGGCCGCCTCGTCAAACGAAAACGTCACGGAGCCGTCGTAGTACTCCCCTTCTCTTACGTCGACGGCAAGCGCGAAGAGATCGCTGGACGCCACAGTCAGTACGGGGGACCGGAGGGCGTGAAATCCGTTCCTGCTGTTCACACTGACCGCTCCCGTCAACGGCGGAGCGGGTCCGTACGCAAAGTCGGCGAGATGAAGGGTTCCCGAGATCAACCTGTCCGCCGTGAGGCCGGCGCCTGAAAAGGTGGCCGTTCCACGGCGCCCCCAGAGGCGCGCCCGCGGTACCGTCCACGCTTTGCCGTCGTATGAAAACTCGATCTCCGCCGGAAGCGCCCCGGGCAGCGCGTCGTCATCGAGGGTAGTGGCGATCCAACCGCTTGCCCCCGCCAGTGAACCGTCCGGTGCAACTTCCACTGCAATGTCCGTGGATGCCCGTTGAGAGAAGGCGCGGGCCAGCGCCGGCGGTGCGTTCGGCGCCGGCGCAAACACATCCGCCAGGCGCAGTTCCTGGGAACGGACGCTGACAACGATGTTCTCTCCGGAGGGCCAGGAGGCCTGCACATCGAGCGGCAGTCCGTCCTCGACTTTGCGGGCGTTCCACCCCCCGCGGACGCGGTCAACGCGCCACACCTGGTCGGAGACGGACCCAACGCTCGTATCGGCGTCTTCTATCCGCAGGAGCGTCGAGAAGCGTTCAAACGTGCGTGCACCGGACAGTTCCGCGCTGATCCGGGCGACCCCACGCACGCCGCCGGCGTTTTCCCGTCCGGCGGCACGACCAAAGATGCGGGCCTGTACGGTGTCGCCGGAAAAGAGCACGTCACCGCGTACGCGGGCCGCGGAGAGCGAATGGGAGTCGGTGTTGATCGTGATCGTTCCACCGGCAAATGAGAACTCGACGCGTCGCTGGGGCTGCCGTCGCTCGCGGATCGTTTGAACGATTCGCACAAAATCTTCCGCTCCGCGGGAAGAACCGACGAAAATGGTCGGTGAATCAAAGGTGAACGACGAAAACCGCTGATCCTGCCGGCCTCGGATGATGTTTACGACGTTGAGACCCACCGTGACGCGTCGTGCGGTCACGGCAGCACCATTGTCGGGCGTGGCGATAGTGGGGCCGTAGATCGTCAGGCCCGAGAGGACGGAGGGGCTCACCCGCTCCCAGGTCACACCGGCGTTCATCATCCTCTGAACCGACTCGATGGAGGTCTGCATGGAGCGTTGAATCGCTACATACACGCGGCGCTGGATATACGTTCCGGACACGTAGGATGCGGCGAGAAAGAGGATCGTAACCACTGTTGCTACGGCAAAATACGCCGCTCGACGTCGTCCGGCCATACAAAAACCCTAAACTCTAGTATCGTATCACAATGGTGGGAACCACATCATGGTGAGGCGGATCATTCCACGTTTCATCGCATTTGAAGGACTCGACGGTTCCGGGACGACAACCCAGGCAAAACGGCTTGTGGAGCGGCTCGAACAGGCCGGTACCGCCGCGGTCTACACCTATGAACCGAGTGCATTCCTTCCGGGTGCCACGATTCGGCGTCTGCTTGCCCGGGAGGAACCGGTTCACCCGACGACCATGGCGTTTCTCTACGCGGCGGATCGAAACGAACACCTGTTTCGCGATAAAACGGGAGTCGTGGCGCTGCTGGAGCGCGGGAAGAGCGTCGTTACCGACCGGTACCTCTTTTCCTCCCTGGCGTACCAGGGCTCCGAGGCGGATCGGGAGTTCGTGCGCACCTTGAACGAGCGATTCCCCCTGCCTGAGCACCTGGTGTACCTCGACGTTGATCCCGACACGGCGATCCGCCGGACGGTCCAACGGGGAGAAGCGGACATATACGAGAACTTGAATGTGCAGCGCCGGGTGGCTGCCGCGTACGAAGCGGTCCTCGATGAGTTCTCCGGGAGTGGAATGGCCGTTCACCGGATCGACGGCAACGCCGGGCAGGATGAGGTATTCGCCTCGATCTGGAGGGCCATCGGGGGATAGTGCCGCTGTACGGTGGTCGTCTCCGTGCCGACAATCGTGGTATGCGGCGTCGTCTACTATCTGCGATCCTGCTGGTTGCGTTGGGTCAATCCGCTTCCGCCTACCGGCTTATCTATCGCGAACAGTTGTACGAGCTTTATCATCGCCATTTCTACGACTACCCGGAACGTATCGCCGAAAACGTCTATTGGCTCGAGCGCACGCTCGATGCGGACTTTGCGAATCCCCTGAACGCCCTGGCGGTCGTTGAGAACGATCGCGAATGGGAATGGTATCGGGCGCTCTTTTCGATGCACGTGAACATCAAGCTTGCGGAACTCTACCTGCGATGGGGCGCCCAATACTTCAAGTGGAACGCCTACTTCTATAACGCCCCGTGGCAGCAGGAGAACCTTCGGAGCCTTGAACGGGCGGATATCCTCTTTCGTTCGGCCCGCCCCTACTGGGAGGAGGCGCAACGATGGTCGCAGGAAGTGGCGGGGCACACCTTCATTCACCTTGAAGAGATACAGGCCTGGGAAGATGAACACGCGCGGATTCGCACAGGATCGCTCGACTACGGCGCGATAATCGACCGCCACTTGGAGCGCCTGGAAGCGGTGCGTGGTACCTTCGAGGCGATGGACGCCTCGACGTATTGATCTAGAGCAGCAACATCGCGTCGCCGTAGGAAAAGAACCGATACTCCTTTTCCACCGCTTCCGCGTAGGCCGCCTTAATCGTATCCAGACCGGCGAAGGCACCGACCATGGCAATCAGGGTTGAGCGGGGCGTATGGAAATTGGTGAAGAGATGATCCACCACGGCGAAGCGGTACCCCGGCCGGATAAAAAGATCGGTTTCGCGGCGGCCCGATCGGATAACTCCCCCGTCAAAAGCTGATTCCAGTGTCCGCACCACCGTGGTCCCCACCGCTACGATGGGCCGGCCCTTTTGACGCGCTTCATTGATATCCCGTGCACACTCCGCGGAAACGGAGTACTCCTCGGCGTGCATCACGTGATCCTCCAGGTCGCCGCTTCGAATGGGAAGAAAGGTCCCGATGCCGACGTGCAGCGTCACGTACCGAATCGCTATTCCGCGGGAATGCAGGCCCTCGATCAGGTTCGGCGTGAAGTGGAGTCCCGCCGTCGGCGCCGCCACGCTGCCCTCGTTCGCGGCATAAACCGTTTGGTACCGCTCTGCGTCGCCGGATTCGTCCGGACGCCGGATGTACGGAGGTAACGGGACGTGACCGTAAGACTCGAAGTACGCATCGTCCACGTCGTGATCGAGTTCCAACCGGATAAGGCTCTCTCCGGCGGATGGAGCGGATAGGACCGTGGCCGACACGTTGCCGGGAAGAGCGAAGGTCGCCCCGGGACGGATGCGCCGGGCGGGGCGACTCATCGCTTCCCACGTTCTGCCCTGTACGCAACGGAGGAACAGGATCTCCTGGGCCCCCCCCGAGGCGGTTCCGGCGTGGAGTCGCGCTTTGCGAACGCGGGTGTCGTTGAAGACGACCATGGCGTCCGTCGGAAGGTGGTCCACCAAGTCTCCCATTGACCCGTGGACGATCGCGCCGCTGCCGCGATCCACCACCATGAGGCGCGCCGTTCCGCGCTTTTCGGGCGGGTGTTGCGCGATCAGGTGATCCGGCACCTCAAAAGAGAGCTCGTTGCTCTTCATCTAGTGTATTCCTTCCAAGGGCACCGTACCCTTTTTCGGTTATCATCCGGCCTCGGGCTGTACGCTGCAGGAAGCCCTGTTGGATGAGGAACGGTTCGTAGAACGTTTCCAGGGATTCGATCTCCTCGCCCACGGAGATAGCGAGCGTTTCCGCGCCTACCGGACCGCCGCCGAACTTCTCCGCGATTGTTCGGAGAATATGGCGATCCTGTCGTTCGAGCCCCGATTGATCGATCTCCAGGCGGCTCATGCCGTTCGTAACGATCGATCGATCGACGGTTCCGTTTCCGAGAACCTGGGCAAAATCGCGCATCCGCCGGAGCAGCCGATTGGCGATTCGCGGTGTCCCGCGGCACGTCCGCGACAGCATGTCCACCGCTTCTTCGGTGAGCTCGACCTCGAGGATTCCGGCGGATCGACGAACGATCTGTGATAGTTCCTCAGGCGAATAGAAATCGATGCGGATGGTTATCCCGAACCGCGTGAAGAGGGGCGCCGCCACCGATCCGGGGCGCGTCGTGGCACCGACCAGCGTAAACCTCGGCAGCGGTACACGCAGGGTCCGCGCCGACGGTCCCTGGCCGATCACCCAGTCTATCTCGCGATCCTCCATGGCGACGTAGAGCATCTCCTCCAGCGCCGGCCGGAGGCGATGGATCTCGTCGATGAAGAAGATCGAGCCGTCGCCCAGTGTCGTCAGAATTCCCGCCAGATCCTTGGGCTTCTCCAGGGCCGGCGCGGCGGTCACGCGGATGTCCGCACCCATTTCGTGGGCGAGTATCGTGGCAAGGGTCGTTTTGCCGAGCCCCGGTGGACCGCTCAAAAAGACGTGGTCCAGCGATTCCTCCCGCTCCCGGGCCGCCACGACAAAGACGCGCAGGTTCTCCTTGATCTCCTTTTGCCCGAGAAACTCGTCGAGCCGCCGGGGACGAAGCGCATTGTCGGGGAGGTCATCGTCGCCCAGGCGCGCATCCAGAGGGTGCTCGTCACTCATGGGAACCCGTGGTGAGCGCCACGATCGCCTGCCGGAACAACTCCTGCTCGTCGTCGATCGAGGCGCGGAGCGCGTCGAGGCAGCGCTCCACGTCAACCCGGGCGTATCCCATCTCTACCAGGGCCCGGGCGATGTCGTCGGTGGGTGCCGTTTCCCGGGACGCCTCCGCCGGTGAAACGAGCGTTCCCTTTAGCTGGAGGATCATCTTCTGGGCCGTTTTCTTCCCGAGGCCCGGCAGGCGCGTGAGCCCGTCGAGATTTTCCGACTCCAGGTCGTCAAAGAGCGCGGGCACGGTAGTGGCGGAGAGAATCTTCAGCGCCTGCCTGGGGCCGATACCGGAGACGGTCAGGAGTTTGGTAAACGCCTCCCGCTCGTCCGGGCCGGCAAAACCGTAGAGGCGCATCACATCCTCCCGGTGGTACAACCAAGTAAAAACCCGTACGGCACCGGTGGAACGTACCAGGGCCTGGAAACTCTGGGCACTCACCTCCACCTCCCACTCCACTCCGCCCGTGCGCAGGTAGACGGCGGGAAATGCGTGTCCGGAGATCTCTCCGGTGAGACTATTGAACACCGGGCACTCCCGAGTGGATGTGCGTAATGGCCGTAGCGAGGGCGTCCGCGGCGTGGTCGGGGCGCGCCACGTCAACCGCGCCCAGGATCACTCGCACCATCTCCTGAACCTGTTCTTTGGATGCCTGCCCATTCCCTACAACGGCCTGCTTGACCATCTGTGGTGGATAATCTCCCACGGGGAGTCCCCGTTGCGCAATCGCCAATAGAATCACACCCCGTGCCTGCGCCACGGGAAGCGCACTGGAGGCGTTTCGCGCGAAGAAGAGCCGCTCCAGCGCTACTTCGTCGGGGCTATTCTCGTCGAGGACCTCGCCGATTTTCCCGTAGAGGTTCAGGAGGCGTGCCCCGGTGTCGAGGTGCGGCGGCGTCTTGATCACGCCGAAGGCGAGCGTCCGGAGGGAGTTGCCCTGTCGTTCGATACAGCCGTAGCCGGTGGACGCCAACCCGGGGTCAATCCCCAGAACGCGCTTCATTCCTCGTCGGGATCGAAACCGTCGGGAAGATCGAGATTTGTTGATACGTCCTGGACGTCGTCGTTGTCTTCGAGTAGTTCGATGAGTTTTAACACCTTCCGCGCCTTTTCGTTGTCCAACTGGACCGTCGAATCGGGCACGTTCGAAATCTCGGCGACTTCGTGTTCAAATCCCGCGGAAGTCATGGCATCGAAAACCGCTTCAAAATCATCCGGCGCCGTGGTCACTTCGATGGTGTCACCGGAAACGGCCACGTCTTCGGCGCCCGCCTCCAGGGCCGGCTCAAACACCTCTTCCTCCGAGTACCGGGAGGCGTCGTAGGCGATGATTCCCTTGCGGTGAAAGAGGTACGAAACGCAGCCGTTTTCGCCCAGATTGCCCCCGTGCTTACCGAGCGTGCTGCGAACGTCGGCGGCGGTACGGTTGCGATTGTCCGTGAGGCACTCGATCATGAGTGCGACACCGCCGGGACCGTACCCTTCGTACACGATCTCGAAGAACTCGGCGTCGCCTAGCTCACCGGTGCCCTTCTTGATGGCGCGGTCGATGTTGTCCTTGGGCATATTGGCGCCCTTGGCTTTCAAAACGGCGGTGCGGAGGCGCGGGTTTGACTCGAGTTCCCCACCCCCGAGACGGGCGGCGATCGTTATCTCTTTGATGAGTTTTGAGAAGAGTTTGCCGCGCTTTGCGTCCGCGGCACCCTTTTTATGGCGAATGGTGGCCCATTTGCTGTGTCCGGACATGCGATGACGCTACCACACGCCTACGGGGGGGTGTCAAGATTTCACGCCGGCGGCACCGTGGCGTCGAGGTCGGCGAAGACCTCCCGCAGGATGGAATCGAGGATGTTTATGCCCGCCTCCGACAGGGCCACGCCGTTTTCCGTTGTCCGAAAAAAGCGCGCGTATCGTTCCCGCGATGCAGCAATCGCGTCGAGCAGGCCAACGCCCGCGATGTTTGAGAACCGCTCGAATTTGACGCCGCGCCGCGTCCTGAGCCCCATCATGAGCACCTCCGCCGCGCACTCTCTGCGGGTGAGCGCCTCCGTTTCCACTCCGTAGTCGAGTCGGGACAGGTAGTGATCGAAAGACCGGGGCGCCGTCATTCTGACTATCGGCCGCGCCGGATCGCCGGAAGGAATGGAAGCGACCGCGCCGGGGCCCGCGCCGAAGTACGGGGCGTAATCCCAGTAGAGAGCGTTATGGAGGGACTCGTCGCCGGGCCGGGCAAAATTACTTACCTCGTAGCGTTGGAGACCGGTGTCGTGAAGGAGCCACATCACCTCCGCGATTTGGGCCGCGATGCGGTCGTTGTCCGGAGTTTTGACCAAGCCGCGCCTGAATCGCAACCCGAGACGCGTCCGCTCTTCGATGGTGAGTTCGTAGAGCGATACGTGCCGGGGGCCATAGTCGAGGAGAATTTCGGCGTCCTCCTTCAGGCGATTGGGCCTCTCTCCGGGAATCGCGGCGATGAGATCCGCCGTCCACCGATGGTCCCAGCCGGTGGAGATGAGTTGTAGGGCGCGCCGGCCGGCGTCAGCCGAACCGATTCTCCCGATCGACGCCAGTGCGTTTGCATCAAACGACTGGATGCCCACGGAGATACGGTCCACACCGGCGCCGGCGAGTTGATTCAGGAGCGTTTGCGTAACGTCCTCGGGATTGACCTCTACGGTTACTTCGCGCAGATCGGGGCCGTCTAAGAGACCGCAAACGTCCCGTACGAATTCGGCAATGCACTCCGGTCCGACAAAAGACGGCGTTCCTCCCCCGACGTACAGGGTGCGTACCCGCATCGACCGATGTTCCGTCAGGAGCGTTTCGACGTGGTCACGGGTGCGGCGCAGCACGGCCCGGAGACGCTCCGGCGCCACGGAGGTGCGGGTGAAAAAGTCGCAGTAGTCGCACCGGGCGCGGCAGAACGGAATGTGCACGTAGAGACCGGCGGTCTCCGGCATCATACCGGTCCAAACCGATCAAAGGGCCACAGAACGAATCGGACCACCGATGTGACGCTCCCCCGGCGAACGGTCCCGAAGTGCCTTGAATCGAGGTAAGAGCCGTCCGCCGCAACCAGGAATATGTTCCCTTCGGAAACGGTCAACTGGCGCAATCCCGGGTGGTGCGCTTCCGGTACGGGGCCGGTCCGGGGGAAAAAGAGCGGCTCCAACTCGGTGTTGTCTTCTTCTCCGGGGAAAACGCGGACGCCCTCGGCGCCGACGGTCACCGTGTCGCCGGCGCGGGCGGCAACGATGAACAACGACAACCGCCCCGCCTCTGTCCCGTCGCCTCCGCTCCTGCGCAGTATCGGAGGGCGGAACACGCTCGCGGCGCGACCGCCGTACAATGGGTTCGCCGCGAGGACGACGGAACCCCGCTCAATCACTCTCCCCGGAGCGGTCAGCAGAAAATCGCCCGGCAGTAAAATCGGCGCCATGGCGCCCGTATCGACGCGAACCGACGTGATTCCGGTTGCACGGAATGAAACGGCGACGACGGCAAACCAAATCACGTAAAGAACGCGTCGACGAGTCCGGCGCCGCCTCTTGGCGTACTCCGATGTCATCGAACCGGCTACCGTACGGTCCCGAGGCGGGCCAAGGGCCAATAGATGAACATCGCGCGACCAAGGACGTGGCGTCTGGCCACGGCGCCGAAATAGCGCCCGTCGCGCGAATTGTCGCGATTGTCTCCCATGGGAAACACCCGCGTGTACGGAACGTACCAACCGGTCCTGATAAACTGGAGACGTTGCAGTGCGGCGGCGTTGTCCGGCTCGACCGCGAGAATTGTCCGTTGTCTGTGCCTTTCGAGTTCGAAGGGATCCACGTACCGGAGCGCCCGGACCGCATCGATCGAGGCGCGTTCGTGGTCGGTGAGTTCGAACCCAAGGTCCCGTCGCCCCAGAGCAACGCCGGCGCGTTCGATCACCTCGTAGTCCGCAGGGGTGATAATCCTGCGCGGAGTGTAGGACGATCCCGTCAACCGCTGAAACTCCGCCTCCGACAGCCACTCGGATGCGCCGGCAGCGAGGATTTCAACCTCACCGCGAACGATGCGAAAGCGATCACCACCCTGTCCCACGGCGCGCTTGATGAGAAAGTGGTCGCGAGGCCGGCCGAACTCGTCGCGGTCGATGTCCACCAGCGAGAGGGTCAACATGTAAATCACCCGCTGGAGGATGTCGAAGAGGGGACCCTTGCCGATGTACGACGGATTTTCGAAGATAATGACCTCGTTCCGTTGGGGCCGCGCGAATCCGGGCAGTTTGACTTCACCCGGGATCAGTTCCGGCCCGTACACGAGCTTGTTAACGAAAATACGATCACCGATGTTCAGGGTCGAGATCATCGATCCCGACGGTATCTGGTACGCCTGGAAGAGGTACTGGTTGATCAGCAGGACGACTCCCGCGGCCCAGAGAAACGCCTCGATCCAGTCTCGAACGACTCCCTTTTGCTTCTGCTTATAACGTTTTGTCGCCCGTCGCCGGGCGCGCCACGTCAGGTAGCGCTCGGTGAGGCGGACAAGGCGGTCGGCCGTGGAGTCCATGAGCGGCACGCTACCACGGGCCGCTTTCATTGACAAGTTGAGAAACGGCTCCATATACTCGCACTCTCACATGAAACGTACCGAGGACATCCCGGAAGAGATAACGAACCGTCGCGTGACACTCAAACCGATAGCGGGAGTGCCCCCCCGGGTGTACGTACCGATCATCTGGGGAGTTGGTCTCCTCCTGGTGTTGCTCTGGGTGGTTTTGTGGCCGGGAATTGCGCGTCCCGGCGCCCAAGTTGCATTTGATTCGGCCCCCGCCGGTGCGGAGATTCGCGTAGACGGTCTTCGAGTTGGTGCGACCCCGACGACGGTGGCGGTACCCACCGGCGAGCGGACTGTGACACTTCGCCATCCCTTTGCCGAAGAGTGGCAGGCGACAATCGACGTTCCCAACCGTCTCTTCCTGTCGCGGTTTCTGCCCCGACGCATGGACGTCGTTGCAGAACTCGAGGCGTACGCCGCGGAAGCAGCGCACAAATCAATGGTTGAAGAGTTCTCAATGTGGTCCAGCACCGGTGAAGCGAGTGCACAGTTTCAGCATCCTTGGATCGCGTCTACCGAGGCGGAGTGGCTCGCTGCAACGGAACAACTTCGGTTGGGGCGCGGCATAGTCGACTATGCGCTGCACGCGACGCAGGCGACGCAGGCGGCGCAGGCGGCGGACCTGACCCGGGCTATTTTCCTTGACGCCGCGAAGGGAGGACCGCCGGTCCCGGCGGCGATCGATGAAACTGTACGTTTACTCATACAATCGGAGAGCGTTTCTTACCTCCCTCCTGAACTAACAACGGATCTGGTGAGACTGCTTGACGAGGGTGCCGCCGCGAGGCTCCGTGAAACCGGCTGGTACGCCGACGCCGTAGCGGAACGAGCCACGAGAATCCTTGCGGCTTCACTTGAACTGGACGAGAGCGCCGCGATTTTGCGTCCGGTACGGCGTTCGTTTGGCGGAGTCTCCTTTGTTGCGGTTCCCGGAGGAACGTATGTACCGGGCTACCCGGTTCGTACCAGCGACGTTCGGGGAGACGTGGTCGTTCTGGAACCGCTTCTCGTACAGGAAACGGAGGTCTCCGGGGCGCAGTACGCCCTTTTCCTGGCAGATGAGCCCGATTGGCGGGCGGTAAACGTCGCGGTAGAGGGGTATCTTGCGGATTTTTCCTCTCGATCCGCGGATTTGCCCGTGGTTGGCGTTCCTTTGGCGGCAGCCGAGGCGTTCGCAACGTGGTTTACCGACGAGTACCTCCGAGGCAGCGGGCTGCGTGCGGCACTGCCCTCCGCCGACGAATGGGAGTACGCGGCCTTCCTGAACGCAACGGGAGTGCCCACGGTCACGACCGGTACCGATTCCCCGGCGTCGGTAGACTTCGGACGTCCCGGCGCGCTCGGTCTCTACCACATGGCCGGGAACGTGTGGGAATGGACACGATCGGTCCACGGCGGCAACTCTGCATACTTGCCGGGAATCGCACTCCCTTTCGGGGCACTCCGCGTCGTCGCGGGGGGATCATATGCGAACCGGAGCGCGGATCATAGCCGGCGCGGTGCGCACCCGGAATCTTGGAGTACCCCCTATCTCGGATTTCGTCTCGTGCTGCGCGAGGTAGAAGATGAGTGAGGTTGGCCGGAAAAGCCTCGCTCGAAACCGGCGCGCGTTTCACGAGTATCAGGTGGCGGACCGGCTCGAGTGCGGCATCGAGTTACGGGGAACCGAGGTCAAATCGATGCGCGAGCGTCGCTTCAGCTTCTCCGACGCCTACGGCCGGGTGAATCGGGGACAACTCGAACTGGTAGGTCTCCACATCTCGCACTACACGCACGGCAACCTCTTTAACCACGACCCCGACCGCACGCGGCGTCTCCTGGCACACCGGGACGAAATCGAACGGCTTCGCAAACGCGTTGATGAACGGGGCTTCACACTCATACCCCTTGAGTTCTATCTCAAGCAGGGGCTGATCAAGCTGGACCTGGGTATCTGCCGGGGCAAAAAACTCCACGACAAGCGGGAAGATCTGAAAAAAAAGGCGATGCAACGAGACGCCGAACGGGAGATGGGACGTGCACGATGATCTTTCAGCGCTACACGACAGCGTACGGGAAATCGCCCGCATCGGCGGCGCAACAACGTTGCGCTTCTTCCGGGGGCGAGACCTCGAAGTTGAACGGAAGGCGGACGAATCGCCGGTGACGGCGGCGGATCGGGAGACCGAGGCGGTGATTCGTTCCGCGATCGCGGAGCGGTTTCCCGACCAGGCGGTCGTTGGTGAAGAACTGGGCGGCCGGACGCCACCGGCGGGGTTTTCGTGGCTCATTGATCCGATCGACGGAACAAAGAGCTTCATTCGCGGAACGCCGCTCTACACTACCCTGGTAGCGCTCCTCCAGGACGGTGTTCCGGTGGCCGGCGCGATCTACGCGCCGGTAACGGGAGAGATGGTCAGCGCCTACCGCGACGGGGGCGCCTGGGATGAGTCGGGGCAGCGGGTAACCGTCAAGGAAGAGACCGCGCTGGACCGGTCGTGGATTATGGTTACCGATCCCGTTGACCTTGCGCGCCGGGCTCCGAACCTCTCGGAGGGAATCGTTACGGGCGCCGGTGCGGTCCGGACGTGGGCCGATGGCTACGGATACCTGCTCGTTGCTCGGGGTGACGTCGACGCGATGGTTGATCCGATCATGAACCCCTGGGATGTGGGACCCCTGGGCATCATCATCCGGGAAGCGGGCGGTATCTATACGTCGCTCTCCGGAAACTCCGAACCGTTGCCGTCGAGTTGTATCGCAGCCTGCGGGCCGGCCGTTCATGCGCGTCTGGTTGACTTGGCGCGCTCCGACGTGTAGTTTTATCGTACCGGGGGTGTTCCGGATTCGACTGGGACCGCTCTGAGCAGTACGTTGCAGGTGGAGCGCCATCTCCTGATTGGCAACCTTTTATCTGCCGAAGATGCAGAATACCTTCCGGTTGCTGCGTAAGTGACCGGCGGGCGCAGGGTGCGCCGTTCTGAGCGCCCTGTTGCTTGACAGAGATCAGGACTTACCGTACGTTCCGCCGGGCGGACGTAGCGGGAAATCACAGTCCGGCTCGGGTGTGTTGCGGCCTGTTTGCGTGCCATCCTTCGCATCGACACCTGCAAGCGTGAACTAAACCTGTAGAGGCGTGCTGTCGGCGTTTCAGGACGCGGGTTCAACTCCCGCCACCTCCACTATTATTATTCCCACTCGATCGTCGCCGGGGGTTTTCCCGAAACGTCGAAGACCACTCGACCAACTTCCGGTACCTCGTTGGTGATGCGTGCGGAGATCGAACGGAGGACTCCCGGCGGAAACTCGTAGACGTCCGCCGTCATCCCGTCCACCGACGTGATGGCGCGTAAGGCGACGATCTGGCCGTAGGCGCGTTCGTCGCCCGCTACGCCCACGGCGCGCACCGGCAGCAGAACGGCAAAGGCTTGCCAGATCTCGTCGTAGAGGCCGCGCTCGCGCAGTTCCGAAATAAACAGTGAGTCCACGTGACGGAGCGTGTCGCACCGCTGCCGGGTGACCTCCCCGATGACACGGACGCCGAGTCCGGGCCCGGGAAAGGGATGACGCCCCACGATGGAATCGGGAAGGCCCAGCGCCGTCCCGAGGCGCCGAACCTCGTCCTTGTACAGGTTCGCAAGCGGTTCGACGATCTCCCCGCGGTCGCGTTTCTCTACCACCATCGGGGCCGCGACGTTGTGGTGGCTTTTGATACGGTTTGCGTGCCGGCCAACCCCGTGGCCGCTTTCGATGAGATCGGTGTAGAGGGTACCCTGGGCAAGCAGGTAATCCGACGGCAGCGCCGCACCGCGAATTTCCCGTTCCTGGACGCGAATAAACTCGTTCCCGATGATTTCCCGTTTCTTTTCCGGATCCGTGATCCCCTCGAGTGCCCCGTAGAACCGATCCGCGGCGGAAACGATGTGCAGGTGACGCGCGCCCAGAGAAGCCAGCGTTTCCCTGACCTCCCCCGTTTCGCCACGACGCATCAGGCCGGTGTCGACGTACATCAGGTGAACATGGTCCGGCGAGAGCGCCCGCAGCAGGAGGGCCGCCACCACGGTGGAATCAACGCCGCCCGAGATCAGGAGCAGTACCGTTCGATCCCCGACGCTCTTTTGCACGGCGGTTTCGATCTCGGCACGATAGCGCTCCACGTTCCACTCCGCCCGGGCGCCGCATAGGCGGCGCGCGAAATTGGCAAGCAGCGTGGAGCCGTACTGGGAGTGACTCACTTCCGGGTGAAACTGCAGGCCGGTGAACCGCGCCTCGGGAAATGAGTACGCGGCGATAGCGCCGTTCTCGCTCCTGGCGAGCGTCTCCCCGCGGGACGGACCGGCGGCAATTGCGTCGCCGTGGCTCATCCACGATTCGAACGTTTCAGGGATCGTTTCAAAGAGCGGGTCGTCGACGTTCGAAACGACCCGGGCCGGACCGTACTCGCGCGTTTCCGACCTCGTCACATCGCCGCCGAAGAGGTGGGCGGCGTACTGCGCGCCGTAGCAGATTCCCAGTTTCGGTACGGGCAAATCAAAGAGGGACCTAGACGGTTTGGGTCCGTTCTCGTCGTAGACCGAGAAGGGTGAACCGGAGAGTATGAGGCCCCGGACGGTGTCGTCATACCACGATTCGACGGCGGACACGCCGGGTACGATCTCGGCGTACACTCCCGCGTCGCGAACGCGTCGCCCGATGAGGTGAGTGGTCTGGCTGCCGAAGTCGAGGATGACTATGCGGTCCATGGAGAGGTGCGAACGATTGTCTGCCGCCGCTCGTATCCAACGGAGACGACGGAAACGGGAACACCCACAAATCCCTCGATGAAACCGATGTAAGCTCGAGCGTTCTCCGGGAGGTCGGCAAAATCGGTCGTTTCGGAGAGATCCTCTTTCCACCCCGGGAAGCGGCGCGTCACGGGGCGAACCTTCGCAAGGGTGGCGGCGGAACTCGGCATATACTCCACCGTTTCATCGTCCGTCTCATAAGCCACGCAGGCGCGGACCTCGTCCATCTGGTCATACACGTCCAGGTGCGTCAGGGCAAGGCTGGAAATTCCATTGGTCTGGACCGCGTACCGGAGTGCAACGAGATCGAGGTACCCTACCCGCCGGGGACGTCCCGTTGTCACGCCGTACTCGCGTCCTTGGTCGCGAACAAATCGCTCCAACTCACCCTCGGAATCGTGGTCAAACTCACTCGGAAAGGGACCGTTTCCGACCCGCGTCGAATACGCCTTGAATACGCCAAGCACGTGATCCAAGCTGAGTGGACCGATTCCGGCGCCGACGCACGCACCGGCGGCGGCGGAACTGCCGCTCGATACGAACGGATACGTTCCCAGGTCAAGATCGAGCAGCGTACCCTGGGCGCCCTCCAGGAGTACCGCTTGGTTCCCTGCGTGCGCCATGAAGGAAGCGATGTCGATTTGCATCGAGGCGATGCGATCACGGTGCGTTTCAAGGAACTCCCTGTCCTCCGCCGTGTGGCGCCGCAGCATCTCGTCGTCAAAGAGATCGGCAACGCGAATCCCGTCGCGGAGCGCCTTTTCAGCGTAGGCCACCCCGATTCCCCGGCCGGTCGTACCGATGGGCACGGGCCGGCTGCGGTCAATCTCAACGTCCTGTTGCCTGTAGGCCGGCAGAACGAGGTGCGCGCGATCCGAGATCAGGACGCGGTCCTGCCAGTGCACACCCGCCTGCGCGAGCCCGTCCAGTTCCTCGAACAGTGCGACTGGATCGATTACCATCCCGGACCCGAGGACGACCGTTGTACCCGGGTACACGACGCCGGACGGTACCAGGTGCAGTTTGTACTCCGTTCCACCGTGCACGATGGTGTGTCCGGCGTTGGCCCCGCCGGAAAACCGAACAACGATGTTGGCATCCGCGGCAAGGAAATCGACGATTTTGCCCTTACCTTCGTCGCCCCATTGGGCTCCGACAACGACTAATTTCAATGTAACCCCTGTCTGCGCGAGTAGTTCGCGGGTTCCCTGGTGATTCCGACACCGTGGACGTGGCTTTCCGATAAACCCGCGGGGGTGATCCTAACGAATTTGCCGTAGCTCCGCAATTCGGATAGGGTCCGGCAGCCGCAGTAGCCCATACCCTTACGGAGTCCGGTCACGAGTTGGTGAAGGAACGGCGCAAGTTCGCCCTTGTACGGAACGCGACCCTCGATTCCCTCGGGGACGGGCTCCTCTCCCTCCTCCGCCTGGTACCGCGCACCGCCCCCCTCGCGAATAGCCGCCACCGAACCCATGCCTCGATACGATTTGAAGATTCGTCCCTCGTACAGGAACTCCTTACCGGGCGTTTCGCGGAGGCCCGCAAAGAGGTTGCCCGCCATTACCGCGTGCGCCCCGGCTGATAGTGCCTTCACGATGTCCCCGGAGTAGCGAATTCCACCGTCCGCGATCACCGGGACCGACGCCTCGGCCGCGACGGAACAGCAGTCCATGACCGCGGAAAGCTGCGGGACACCGACCCCGGCGACGATCCTGGTCGTGCAGATTGAACCGGGACCAACGCCTACTTTCACGATATCCGCGCCGGCATCGATCACCCGCCGGGTCCCCTCCGCGGTTGCCACGTTTCCGGCGACAACCGGAAGATCGCTGTACCGTTTTTTGATCTCTCTCACCGCCGCGACGACGCCCTGCGAATCTCCGTGAGCGGTGTCGATAACAACCGCGTCCACCTTGGCCGCCACGAGACCGGGAAGGCGCTCCTCGTAGTCCACCGGAGCAATCGCCGCCGCAACGATGAGCCGCCCGCGAGAGTCCGTGGCGGCCCTGGGGAAGCGACGGTGTTTTTCCATGTCTTTGACCGTTACCAGACCGGTCAACGCGCCGGTTTCGTCCACCACCGGGAGCTTCTCGATCTTGTAGCGGTTGAATTTCTCCTGGGCGCTCTCCAGGGTCGGAACACCGACCTCGACAATGGGATCTGCGGTCATGATATTGCGAACGATCTGACCGTCGTCCGGAGCAAATCTGAGGTCGCGGCTCGTGACGATGCCGCAGACGCGACCCGCTTCGATAACGGGCAGACCCGAAATACCGTAGAACTCCATCAGTCCGCGTAAATCGGCCACGCTTTGATCGGGGCCCACGGTAACCGGAGATTCGATCACCCAGTTGAGGTACCGTTTGACCGTGGCAACCTGCCGGCTCTGCTCTTCGGCGGGCATGTTCCGGTGGATCACGCCGAGGCCGCCGTGGAGCGCCAGAGCGATTGCCATCGCCTCTTCGGTTACTGTATCCATCGCTGCGGAAACGATCGGCACGTTGAGTGTGATTCCTGGCGCGAGCGCCACGACCGTCTCGGCGTCGGAGGGGAGGAACGACGCAAAGCTTGGCTGGAGCAGAACGTCGTCATAACTGAGTTTTTCGGGAATGCTGAAGGTGTCCATGTACCATCGTGCCGGAAAAGTCCGATCGTTGTCAAAGGCTGCGCTCCGCACCATAATCAGCTCGTGAGATCTGCCAACGTTATAGTGCCGGCTGTCCTCGTTTTTCTCGCGGGATGTACGCAGCCGGATGAACCGCCGGAACGCCCCGCCCAGATGGGACAGGAGATCGTTCCCCGGGCCGGTGCCGGTGTGTTTCTTTCGGAGGAGGAAACGTCCACCCTGGCGATTGTCAACGAGGAGGATGAAACGCGACGCCGGGTCGAACTCGACGAGGATTTCCTTCCGATCCAGGCGATCGACGCAAACCTCGATCTAGATGAGCCGGAGGAACAGATCCTGCTTGTCAAACGCCGGAGCGATCCCGCGGACCGCATCCGCGTACTCGTTACCGACTTCGATACGCTTCGGAACACGCACCGGATCACCTGGGAAGGGGAAACGTCCGCCACCAACGTTCGAACCTTTGCCCTGTACATCCGGGACCTGATCGGAGATCACCTGGACGAACTCGTCTGTTTTGGTACCAACAACCTGGGACTCCAGACGCTGGAGGTCTTTCGACGCGACCAAGGGACGACGTCCGTGGGTCTCTCGTACCGGGAGATCCTCCAGGTCACCACCGACGCGAGCATCGAAATCGAGGAGCGACCGCGGTCCGACGCCTACAGAACGCTCCAAAGCAACGGCGTGAGCTTTCCTATTCACGCTTTCCGGCGCAACCATGCAACGGAGGCGCCCCTGGACTTGGTCAAGACGAGTTACTACTGGCGCCTACAGCAGGGCCGGTACGTTGCGGAATTGGAAGAAGAGATCCCCGGTATGGTCGTGGAGGAATCGCAGCTCCAGGAGCTCTACGACGGTGACGTGGAAGCGGTGGAGGCCTTTCTTGACGGGCCCTGGTACCGCGCCGCCGGCGAGGACCTCAGCACCGAAGTTGAGATGGCGCACTTCGACGTCACATCCAGGACGGTGGCGCTCTTTCGAGAGGGGAGCCAGGAACGGTACGGGTGGCAGAACTCCTACAAATCTCTGTCGCAGGGCGGCGCGGGAGTGTGGATGAACTTGAACAACGAAATCCTGGGCCGCATTCGCAGGCAGCTCTCGGTAACCGTCCTGGGCCTTGACAGCATCTTCGTGAGCGTCTCCGAGGCGGAGTACTGGAACGGGCGGTACCAGCGCATGACGCCGGGCCTGCAGGAGTCGGTGGTGTACGGTGACGACAGCCGTACGCCTCCGTTTTCGTTGGCCGGCGTTTTTGTCAACGACAACAACGAGGAGTTTCTCTTCTCGGAGCCCTTTTTTACCTTCCGGTCCGACCACGTGGAATGGACCGGCGGCTACAACCTCTTCGAGATGGGATCGGTCGTGCTGGAATTAAAAGTCCTCGCCGACCAGGACGGCCAACGCGGATTTTCACGCCAATATATCGCGGAGGTCTCCGAACTCGAATCGGATGACCGGGTGATCCGGCAGTTGACACTCACCCCGGCGACGGTAACGGTGCGCCAAATCCAGGAGGCTCCCGGAGACGAGATCGTTCTCGAACAGGTCGTTGACCGGGACGGATAGCGTCACTCTCCCGCGTCGAACAGGAGAAACCCCTGCAGTCCGCGATCTTTGAGTCGAATCACCGTCTCCTGGGAATCCTCCGGGGAGGCGAGCGGTACGACCACGCGGAACAGACCGGCCGCGGTTGTTTCGATCCGCGCTTCGAATCCGAATCTCTCGAGATCTTGCGCCATGTATTCGGCGTTTTCCCGGTCCCGGAAACTCCCCGTCTGTACCGCCCGCGGTGTTCGCGCCGGTTCGTCCGAGTTCGGCTCGCTTGAGTCCGGCTCGCGCTCTTGCCCAGACTCCTCCGGTGGTTCAGGAATCGAGGACATTGATCCGAATATCCGCGACGGAGTGGGAAGATAGCGCGCTCGGGAGACAAGAAGCTGGTACTCCGGTGACCGTGGATAGAGACGCTCCATCCGCGTGGTCGCCGCTTCCGCCGCATCTGAATCACCGACGGCAACGGACGCTTCGTACAGCAGGAAGATATCCTGTGCCGTCACGACCGCCCTGTTGTCACCGGACGCGAGGGCGCGGGCGTGTGCGAGCGCCACCTCCGGCGCACCGTCGAGGAGAAACGTCCGCGCCCGGATGCGGGCGGCGCGCCGCTGTTGGTGGATCGTGTCGGAATCGCGGATCACCGCGGTGAGGAAGCTCCGGGCTTGCGACGTCCGGCCGATTTCGGAAAGCACCGTGGCAAGTTCAATCGCGATGTCCCGATCCCGTGGCGAGCGTTCCAGCGCCTCTTCCAGCATCGCCGCCGCGGAGGCGAAGTCGTTGCGAAGGGCACTCTCCAGGCCCATCTGTACCAGTTGCTCCGTGGTAGCGTTGGAAATATCGGAACCGCTTGCCTGAGCACCAAGCCGCGCCACCACACCAACGACAAGGAGCGCTATGAGCGGCACGCCGGCGGGTAGCCGCCGGCGTGCATCACGCCTCATCGGTGGGAGGAACATCCTGCGTCGCGTCCGTCTTTGTCGCCGCTTTTTTTGCCGCCTTTGCCTCCCGCCTCGCTTGGCGGGAGAGGCGTTTTTCGGTTGACTGCCGCGTTTTGCGGGCGGAGGTGTTCACGGCCACGGGAAGCGCCACGAGCACGCCCAGAAAAAACGCGACAAAGAGGCCGACAAAAACGGGCACCTCCTGGAAAGCAAAAAACCCGAACGAGATATCGGCGGTGTTTCCGAGGTTGAAGCCGACAAAGGCGAGGATGATACCGAGAATGACGAGATAGAGAATCAACTTCCAGGGCACGATGGGTCTCCTGCCACGATTGTACAATGGACCGTCTTAGTGACGGAAGCTCCGCTGTCCGGTAAACGCCATGGTCGCGCCCCGTTCGTTGCACGCCTGGATGCTCTCGAAGTCGCGAATCGAACCGCCGGGCTGGACCACGGCGGTTACACCCGCTTCGAGGCCGACGTCGATTCCGTCTCGAAAGGGAAAGAAGGCGTCTGAAACCATTACGCTGCCCTCAAGGCCGCCGGAAGCGGCCGCTACTTCCTCTTCAATGGCACGCCGTGCGCCGCCATCACGAAGAGCGGACCACGGAACGCCGTGCGATTGGAAGGCGCGGCGCTCAGCCATGTTGCGAAGCGCCTTGTCGCGGGCAATCGTTGCCACCCCTACCCTATCCTGCTCACCCGTTCCAATGGCCACGGTTGTTTCGTCGTGGACGTAAATCACGGAATTGGAGGTGACGCCGCTTTCGACGAGCCACCCAAATCGTATGTCGCGTTTCTCTTCCGGAGTTGCGCTTCGCCCTATCCGGTAGGCTGTACCCTTGTACACCGTTTCGGCGGGAACGATATCCGCGTCGTCGAGCATTCGCGGCACAAAAGACCACTGGAGCACGAGGCCGCCGTCCTGGAGCGCCGTGAATTCAAGGAAGCGGGAACGGGCAAACTCGTGGAGTCGTTCGATCGCGTCGATGCGCAGTACGCGAACGTTCTTTTTCGCGGCAAATTGACGCAACGCCGAGTCTGAAAAGGACGGCGCGGCAACGACTTCGACGTAGTTGGAACAGATCGCTTCCGCGACCGCCTCGTCCACGGGCCGGTTCGTTACGACGGTTCCGCCGAAGGCAGCTACCCGATCCGCCATGAGCGCCCGTCGAAAGGCCTCCTCCAGGGAGTCGTGGACCGCGACGCCACAGGGGTTGTTGTGCTTGACGATCGCCACCGCGGAACGGTCGGGGAAGTGCTTGATGATATTCAGCCCCGCGTCCGTGTCGGTGATGTTGGTCTTGCCGGGGTGCTTGCCGCTCTGGAGGAGTTCCGGTTCGCTCGCGAGGTGCCCCGGGGGCAGCACCTGTCGGACCTCACCGATCGTTACGGTGCCCGCGGCAAGCCGATACACGGCAGCGGGCTGGTCCGGGTTTTCTCCGTAGCGGAGCCCCTTTGTCTCGCCGTCCACGGTCCACACCGTTTTTTCGTAGGAAAGTACCTGCCTATGGGGTCCCTCTCCGAATGCGATTTCAAGCCGATCTGGAAACTCTTCCGGAACCGTTGTTCGATACATGCTCATGGTACGCTTCCTACCCGTTGATACACCGCGAGATCGTCGAAGGCCACGCCCTCAAGGTACCTGGAAATTGCCCGATCGTAATCAACGACCGTCGAAAAGGCGATTCGGGCCAAGTCGAACCGCGTATCCAGGTCGGTAGCGTCCCCGTCCAGGGAGGCAAGGAAGCTTCCGTACCGTTCCGGCGAGGTGAGAACAGCGACCCGCAGGAAGTTTTTCGCGGCGGCCCGAACCATCCCGGGACCGCCGATATCGATAAACGCGCGGGCATCTTCCACGGTTGTGCCCGAGGCGTTCACGGTTGTTTCGAATGGGTAGAAGTTGCAGACCACCAAGTCAAAGGCAACGGCGCCCTGGCGTTCCAGGTCCGCTCCATGGGATTGGTTGAACGGCTCGCTTAGGAGCCCCAGGTAGATCTTCCAATCCAGGGACTTGACCAGCCCCCCGTCCATTTCCGGCTGCCCGGTGTACGTCGAGATCTCGCGAACACGGTCCACCTTTCCGGCGGTACGGGCCGCTCCCAGGCACGTCTGGAAGGTGCCGCCGGTGGAATAGAGGGTCAACTCGGGCGATCGTTGCCAGAGTGCGTCTACGAGTTCCTTTAGGCCGCGCTTGTCCGCCGTGCTCACAAGGGCATTCCGGATCGGAACCCGGTTGGGTACGTTGCGAAGGCGGTTTGGGTTCATCGAAAGTCCTCCCGTAGCGTCCGCTCCGCCGAGGTAACCGTATTGGAGAGCAGCATGGCAATAGTCATGGGTCCGACGCCTCCCGGAACGGGTGTGATAGCTCCGGCAACGGCCGACACGGGCTCAAAATCGACGTCGCCCACGAGCCGGTACCCCCGTTCTTTCGTGGGATCGTCTACCCGGTTCATACCGACGTCTATCACGACTGCCCCGGGTTTGACCATGTCCGCCGTAACGAACCCGGGGGCCCCCATGGCGGCAACGAGGATGTCCGCGCGTCTGGTATGCGCCGCAATGTCATCGGTTCGGGAATGACAGATTGTGACGGTGGCATTTCCCCGTGGTGATTTTTGCGAAAGCAGGGTCGCTACCGGACGGCCGACGATATTGCTTCTCCCCAGGACTACCGCTTCCGAGCCCGCGATCACCGTCCCCGAGTGCACCAGAAGTTCAACGATTCCCGCCGGTGTACAGGGAACAAAGGTTTCGAGGCCCGCCGCAAGTCGACCGAGACTGACCGGGTGGAATCCGTCGACGTCTTTGGACGGTGAGATCGCGTTGATAATCGATTCCGTATCTATGTGCGAAGGCAACGGCAACTGTACCAGGATTCCGTGGATCGAGGGGTCGCGGTTTTGCGCCTCCACCTGGTCCAGGAGGACCTCCTCCGAGGTCTCCGCGGATAGACGAATATCCCTGCTGTAGATGCCGATCCGTTCACAGGCGCGTTCCTTGGACCGTACGTAGGACGCGCTTGCGGAATCCTCGCCGACGAGGATCACCGCGAGGCCCGGCCTGACTCCCGCTGAATCAAGCGCCTCGATCCGGACGCCGAGGTTGGCGCGGATGGAGTCCGCAACTGTTTTCCCGTCAATGATTTGGGCTGCCACTCCTGCTCCTCCGGGTGCGGATCAATTTGGTTGCACCGTGGAATCCGCGTATGGTACCATGCGCGCGAGGAGACGACTACTTGAGAAAGCCTTTTGTTCCCCTGCTTGCCTTCATCGCGATGGTAGCGATCTCTCCCGTTGCCGCCCAGGATGAACCGGAAGACGAGTACATCCCGGCGTACACGATCGGCGATCAGATACTCTCGATAAATCTCGGCCTTTTTTTCCCCCTCTTCTACACCGGCGGTGACGGGGCGCAGGATGCGAACCTCAGCCTCGGAGGTACCGGTCACTTGCGGTGGAGTTCGTTTGTCAGCGATACGGTATCCGTCGGTGGCGAGTTCGGCGGCATGTTTGCGTTTACGCCCAATCGGCGGACGCTCTTTATGATCCCTCTTGTCGCTCGTTCCACCTACTACATCCGGCGTTACCCCTTCGAGTTCCCCCTGAGCGTGGCCGCCGGGGTCAACTTCAGCCGGCTGGAAGAGAATTTCAAATCCGACATGATTATCATGCCCGGCGCCGGGTTTTACTGGAACCAGAGCCTCGAATGGGCATTTGGCTTTGATGTCCGCTACTGGTGGATACCGCAGATATACCGCGGCCCGTCGCCGCCGGCCGATGCAACCAGATTCGGAAATTTCATGTCCGTAACCGCATCGGTACTCTACCACTTTTAGGGGTCCCCGATGAAAAGGTGGATCAGAACAACAGCAACAGTTTCCGCAGTAACGGCGATACTTGCATTCTCCGCGTGTACATCGGGAGATGACGGCATCTTTGCGAGCATCGAACGCGAGGTCAAGGTAAACGAGAACAACCTGTCCGACGAGGCCTACGGAATCGGAATTGAACGGTACGCCCCCGGCGGCGGAACCGATTACTTCGTTGCCGCGATCGGGGTCGGCAAGCTCTTCTACCGGACCGTTGACGGATCTTCCTGGAGTTCGATGCCGCGTCCCGGGGAGGTCCAGTTCCTCGCGTCGATGGATGACGCAACGCTCTTCGCCGCGACGCAGACGGGAGTCTACTCCCTGTCCGGGGACGAACCAAATATCGCTGATTGGACGCTGGTCTACGACGACCGCGAGGTAACGGGGATGGTAGCGGTGGACGACAAACTGTTGATCACCGTCGTGCCTGAATCGGGTGACAACGCGCCCAGTTCTCGGAATCTCATTGCCAATCCCCAGTCGGCAACGCCGGCGACCCTGACGGGTATCACCGACGATATCGCTCACGCCGCCCGGTACAGCGACCAGATTGTCATCGTAGGGCTCAGGTCGGGCTATTTCCGCGTGGCGGCGGCGTCCCTTGGTGCGGACGGCTCCGTGACGGTCATATCCTCCTCCGACAGCTACTATCCTCGCAGCGTGGCCGATGGATGGGACGGTACGCAGATAAACGGCGTCGTTTCCGTGAGCGACGCGGCCCTAACAAACGGTTGGCTCGTCCTCTCGTCCGTGGGCGGACGAGCGTTCGCCTATGACGGTACGCAATGGTATCGATCCTCCTCCACCGGAGACGTATTGACCGGCCTGGTCTCGGTTGCCGATGGACGAGCCCT
The DNA here is from genome assembly GCA_028282545.1 of Spirochaetales bacterium. GTDB lineage: Bacteria > Spirochaetota > Spirochaetia > DSM-27196 > Alkalispirochaetaceae > JANQHT01. The sequence goes on along the minus strand of JANQHT010000116.1, from coordinate 412 downwards.
GGTCGGAACGAGCAGCAGCGCGATCGAAACGGAATACGCCAATGGCTACTACGACGTGCTTCTCGACTCTGAGTCGTCTCCCAGGACCGTTGCGGTCAGCGCGCCGACTACGTCGAACTACGACGCGATCGTCCTGGAGGATGTGGGCATTCGGCGCTTCACCAGTGCCGGTACGACCATATTTGCACTGACGGATGGGTTCGGAATCTGGCGAATATCGAACTACACCGACAGCTCCTCGGAGTGGTCCTGGGAATAGCCGCCCTACCCGGCACTTCTCATCGTAGAGATGATCACATGGCCTGATTAACGTGCTAGTCCGCATTTCTCACGCGGGGTGAATGAGAAGGGGCTTTTTGGGAGATAGCGGTGGGAGTTTGTGCTGTCGGCAGCAGGAGAGCGGTGGGAGGCC
>JANQHT010000086.1 GCA_028282545.1 Spirochaetales bacterium | reverse complement strand
CAGAGCGGATCGAGACGTAGGCGAACTGCCCCGGTTTGCGCGCAAACGACACTCCTTCGTCCTCCGGGACGAGGGTGAGCGAAACCACGTCGTCCGACCGCTGCTCGACCGTGTTCACGACGTATCCGGGAAGCCGCCGGGGACGGATGAAGATATGGTTGATGTACGCACCCAGGCAGAGCACAGCCCAACCGAGGGTCACCACGCGCAGCAGTAGCGAGTAGGTGCTGCTCGCCAGTTGGACGTGGGCTACTGCGAGGAGCGCCGCGAGCACAAAGAAGTTGTGACGCACCTTTGCCCGCTGGTAGGGGGGCGAGGTGCCGCGCGCCTTGTACCGCCGTTCCGCCCGCCCCTGGAGTACCATGATGGCCGCCGGGGCCAGCACCACGTAGACCAGGGCGGCGGCGAAACCCAGCGCCGACTGCGGGCTTGGGCCCAGGTAGTTCATCTTGATCACGCCGTGCACGGCGATGGCACCGAAAACGGTAATCCCGAGAAACCCGTGAACGCGAAGAAGCAGATCTTGCCCCAGCATCCGCTCGATCCACACCACGCGGGCGGAGAGCAGGAACTGCGTCATAAAGACGGCGTAGGCAACGACGCCGGCATAGATCGAGATATTGTACGGGTCAATCGCCTGTTCAAAGGAGTAGATGTAGCCGCGCAGGTAAAGTAGCAGAAACACTGCCAGGACAATCACGTATGCGAGGAAGGCTCCGCTCGCGTAGGCCCTGCGCGAAACAGCCATCAGTACAACGCCTTTAGACGCCTGACCACGTCGTCCGTTATGTCATCGATGTTGCGCATCTGTGACGCGGAGGTGATCGAATCAACTTCCACCGGCGGGTCCCAATCGGTGATCTGCGTCGTGTGGAGAACCACGTTGTCATCGTTGGCGCGATGCGTCTCCAGCCACTCTATGACCGCGGGCCGGACCATCGCCTGGGCACCGGAATTGGTGATAAAAACCGCGTCGTAATCCGCCGGGTCAATCCCGTCGAGGCCGTCGCGTTGGTGGTCGACTTCCGCGATGAGGGTCTGTCCGTCGTCGAGTTTTTCGATCAACGTCTCGACCAGGCGATCCTTGTACCGGGTGCGTTCGGTCGCAATCAGAACGCGTTGTGATCCCGACTCGTTACCGTGATACGTTACGTCGGCCGATGCGGCAACCGTAACAAGGGCGACAAGTACCATAGTCAGAACAAACAGGTTAAGGCGCATTGATACGCTCCTTGCAATCGTAGATTTCGTCCCAAACATACGAAATCGGATCGCCACCGCCAACTTTTTTATTTTTGAACTGAGACACGCCCGGGGCCGGCAATTGCGCAAATCTGTCGCCGGATGATAATCGCTGATCAGATTCCGTCGTTGTTCGCTCACGGTAACTCCTTCCCAGGGCATCAGCCTCACCTCCTTCGAAAAGGAACGTGTTACCCATCTCCTGATAGAACCACCCGTCCTGACTCGGGGAACTGTTCGATTCGAGAAAGCTGCGAATCGACCGTATCGATGAAGGCAGATGCCTGATCGACCGAATGATCCTCAGCGATCCACCCGATGGTCTCGCGAAAATCCTCCTCCGCCGTTGACGCCCATCGGATCGCCATTACGTACGGCTGCCGGAGTTTCCATTTCGGGCAGAGAGGTCTGCTTTGGATCGCCTCATGAGTTCCTCGTGGTCTGTGGTTCGTCCTGCGGCGATGCCGTTTTCCCCCTGGGCCACGAGCCCGAGAATACCAATCGCGTCTCGCATGTGCTGATACGAGTCGGTATCGAGAAGGACCGCCCGGGCTTCTCCGTTTTGGGTGATCACAACCGGGTTCAAAGAGCTTACGAGTTTGGGTAGCGGGACATGGGTTACCTACGGCGCCACGCGTAAGGAACGGCCCTCGTTCGAGTGGTTCGAGCTTATCGAGACTCGCTTCTCCTCGAATTGGAAAGGCAAACTTGCTGTCGACCGACCACCCCTGGGAGCGATCGTGGTGCGATGAGCCGGAATCGCTCAGCCGGCCGGGAGTGTGACGGTCACCGTGGTGCCCTCGCCGGGCGTAGAATCAAAGCTGACTTCCCCGCCATGTTCCTTCACGATGTCAGAGGTAATCGACAGGCCCAGTCCGGTGCCGCCCTCAGTCTCCCGGGTCGTGAAGAACGGTTCAATCACCCGAGCGATGTTCTCCTCCGGTATTCCCACCCCGGTGTCACGTACCGTCAGTACGATCCCGGATCCGTCAGCGTTCGTCCGCGTGGTGACTTCCACACTCCCCTCCCGGTTCTGGAGTGCGTGACACGCGTTCTCAACCAGGTTCAGCACGACCTGTTGAAGCCGGGCAATGCGTCCACTGACCGACGGAAGGCTCTCGGCGAGATCTGTGCGGTAATGTGCCGTTCGGTTTTCGATGAACTTCCGGGCAATGATCGAGACCGAACGCACCACGTCATTTATATCAACGTCTGAGGCTGGTTGCTGCGCACCTCGCCTGATGTAACCTTTTAAGCTCTGTACCACAGAGTCGATCTGCTCCGCGCTCTTGTCGATTCCCTGGACCGCCTGCGGCAATCGCGTACGCATCTGTCCGAGGACGGAGTTCTCGCCCATCTCCTCCTCGTCGTCCAACATGCATTGGTCCACGACCGGCAGGATTCGCTTGAGCGTCTCGTCCACAAAGGCGCTGTTCATGCGGATCGAGTGGGTGGGACTGCTCACCTCGTGCGCCACCCCGGCGACGAGGACCCCCAGGGTCGCAAGCTTGTCGGCCTCCACGAGTTGCTCTCGCTGGAGCTGAAGCTGTTCCTCCGCGGCTTTGCGCTCGCGGATGTCACGAATGATCACAACATCGGCCTTTTCGCCCTCCCAGATCGTCCGGGCGCCCGTCACCTCGATCGGGATGCGATCCCCCGCCGCGCCCAGGATGGCGCTCTCATAGGTCGTTTCCACCGGTCGCCCCGCGAGCCTGTCCTGCAGGTTTTTTCCGACACGTTCGAACTCGTCCGGGGGAACGACTTCGGCAAGCTTCATACCGATGATTTCATCCAGCTTGTATCCGCCAATCTCGCAAAGACGCCGGTTTGCGTAGCGGACGGTACCCAGGTGGTCGAGGATGACGATGCCGTCATTCGCGTTTTCCGCCATCGCCGCGAAATTTGACTCCGCCTGCTGGAGAGACTGGGTGAGCGCATTAAACTGCGTCGCGAGCTCGCCGATCTCGTCCCGCGATCGAACCGGGACCGGCTCGTCCATCTGGCGCCGCTGCAACCGCTGCACCCCCTTGAGTACCTGTTCGAGGGGACGCACGAGGGTCCTGGTGTAGATGAATGGGAAACCGAGCAACAGCACCAGGGTCGATCCGAGCACCAGGAACATGAGATCGAGTTCCACTCGGTGAACTGATTCGCGGTACCCACCGTATCGAAAGCCAACCTCCAGCTCACCGATCTCCGACTCCACCGGATAGCCGAAGTAGAAGGTGGCGGGATCGTCCCAGGTACCGTACCAGTAGAAACCTTCGGCCGCGTCGGAGCGTGTGAGGCGCGCCCCCCGAGTGTGATCACTAATGGTGCGATCGGATAGGTCCGCATCGATGTAATCGTCCCCGTACAGAAGCGTCCCATCGTCTGATGCAATGTACGCGACCGATGACGGAACGATCGAGAGTTCGTCCCGCGCCACGAGGAGCGCGGCCCGCCGGATGTCCTCTTGATAGCCCGCTTCAGCGCGCCCATCCACTCGGGCGACCAGGACGTTGTTGCCGATGCCGAATGCCACGAGAACCGCCGCGAGGGTGATCCCAACGAGACGCTCCCGGAAGCTCGTCGGCTGGCTCGCGTTTCCAACGTAGACCACAAAGATCAACAGGCACACGACGAGAGAACCGCTGCTGAATATCAGGCTGTAGGTGTCTCTGGTGATCAGCTGGACCTGAGAGAGACTGTAGGAGGCGGCGATCACAATGGTCGCCAGTATGAGGAAGCCGAAGTTGCGGCACGACCGAGCAGAGAGGAAATCCATCCCCGTTTCATCCCGACGCAGAACCCTCGCCTTCCGGAATAGGACAGTTGCGGACCATACGTACCCGAGCCCGGTGACGTAGCTCGTTTGCGGCCCATACACATGGGTGAAATAGTGGGCACCAAAGTCGTAGACCGCCGGTACGTTGCCCTGAAGAAAGAAGTTATATACATACACGGAGAGCAAAACCACCGCCGCGATTGGTACAACGAATTTCGCCTCCGCGACGAACATCGGTTTTCTGTAAGTGTAGGCAAAGCCAATCAAACAGAGTACGCCGAACACGATTGAGTTCGACATCTGTCCGTGTCGTAGCGCGGCACGATGAAGCACGGAGTAGCGCATTGCGTACGAGAGTAACAGTATTGCGAGGACTGCAAGGTAGCCGGTTAAGAGCCACGTGTCGATCTGTTTGTGCCGGATCGCGAGGAGGTAGGTCGTGATGACAACGAGCAGGATCGCTGTCGTAAGATTCCCGATGGAATGCTCCGAGAGGTAGAACCAGGGGCTCATGAGTCTACCTTTCGTCTTCTGATCAACCGTCGGCTCAGCGCCTGCGGTGTTATTCCCAGCGAAGCCGCCGCCGCCGACTGGTTTCCGGATGCCCGTTCCAGTGACTCGTCGATCAGTTGGTTGATCGCCTCGCGGATCGTTGGCAGCCGCTCCTCGAATCGGATCGCCCCGCGCCCCTCATCGGTGGGCCTCGACTGACCGGTGGCCTCAACAAAGGTGTCTATCGACAGTGGGTCACCCGCGTGCCGCGCAACGGCGTCGTACACGAGCGACCTGAGTTCCCGGACGTTCCCGGGAAAATCGTAGTTCCTGAGAAGCGCCAGAATCTCCTTTGTAGGTTGTAGGGGCTCCCGGCCCAAGTCCTTACACGCCTTGTCGAGGAGGTAGGGGACCAGGAGGTCCAGATCACCGGCTCGCTCGCGAAGCGGTGGGATTTGTACCGAATGCGTGCTGAGACGGTAGTAGAGGTCCTTCCTGAACTCACCGCTCTCGGTCATCGTTCGCAAGTCGCGGTGCGTGGCGACGACGAAGCGAGCCTCGGTTCGCCGCGGCAGATCAGCTCCAAGCGGGTAGTACTCTCGGCGCTCCAGCAACTGCAGCAGTTTGACCTGGGAGCTCATGCTGAGGTCGCCGATCTCGTCCAGGAACACCGTACCGGATCCCGCGATCGTCACCAGTCCCTTGCGCGCGTCCATTGCGCCGGTGAACGCCCCTCGCCGGTGTCCAAACAGCGAATCACTGAACATCTGATCATCCAGTCCGGCGGAGTTCACCCGAACGAAGGGATCTGTCCTCTCGCTTGCGAGGTGGATCGCCTCCGCCACAAGTTCCTTTCCTACACCCGTCTCACCGCTAACGAACACCGTCTCCCGCGTCCGGGCGATCGATTCAATGAACAGAAACATGGCGTGCATTCGCCGGTCTTTCGTCACGATGGAGCTGAAGGCCTCGGGCCGTTGGAGCGTCTGATCAAGGATGCGGTCCCGCAGGTTACCGAACGTTCGCTTTAATTCCCGGATCTCAAGCGCCCGTTCCACCCCGGAAATGAGCCGGTTTTGCTCGATCGCCTTCACCATGTAGTCGACGGCACCCATGCGCATGCAATCGACGGCGCTGGTGATCTCGGCATCGCCGGTGACGATGATTACCGGCAGATCCGGATACTGGTCGCGAACCCGCGATAGAACCTCTTTGCCACTCATCTCCGGCATAGAGAGATCGAGGAGCACCAGATCCGCGCCACGTTCGGCCAGTACCTCCATCACCGAGCGCGGATCCTGGATCGTCAGCACATTCGTGAAACCGTGGGCCAGCAGGATGTTGGACTCGCTCGCGAGCACCTCTTCCTCGTCATCGACGATCACGATAGGTAGTCTCGGATTCACAATATCGGCCATGCACGCTCCTCGTGTCCGCATAGTACCACGATCGATTTACCGGTGCACAAGCTCGCGTATTTCTAAAAAGAGCGATCAATCGAGGTTTCAGAGTCTCCGACCTACCATCAACGTTAGTTGATTCCCCGTCGTCACACTGGGCGTTCGTGTTTCCCGGTCGAGCCGCCAAATGCCTACAGAGGAAAGATTTACGGCAAGTACGGTGGCCACCGTCGCGGTTGCCCGACTTGGCACGTTGGTTGCAATCCAAAAGAAGCAAAGTTCAACCGGTTGCCCGGAGATTGACGGAGGAGAGAGAAATGGTACGAAACAACAAATCATGGGTGCGTGCGGCTCTGGCTTTGCTCGCGCTCGTGTTGGTCGGATGCCCGACGCCTACCGGAGGTGGCGGGAGCGGGAGCAGTGGCGGCTCCGACCCCACGACGTTCAGTGTCGAGTATCGCCCAAACGGAGCCGATTCGGGCACGGTGCCTGTCGACCCGAACGAATACGAGCCCGGGGTCGCAGCGATCGTGCTCGGCAACACCGGCAACCTCGCTCAGGTGACCGGCCTTATCTTTGCCGGCTGGAACACCGCCGCTGACGGCACCGGCGTCGCGTACCAGCCCGGTGACGAGATATTCGTTGTGGGTCCGTGGGTACTCTACGCCCAGTGGGCTCAACCGCTCCAGGTGATCTACCTCGCGAGCGGCGCCGATGCTGGAACCGCACCGGTGGATTCAAATACCTACTTGGAAGGCGACACCTTCACGGTACTCGGAAATACCGGTTCGCTGTCACGGACCGGATTCCTGTTTGTTGGTTGGAACACGTTTGGCGACGGCACAGGCATAACGTATGACGTCGGTAGCGACTACACGATGTCGGCATTCGACCTCGTCCTGTACCCGCTGTGGGCGAATGACGTAGCGTTTCCGAAGACGGTGACGTACGACGGCAACGGCGCAAGCAGTGGAACCATTCCGGTCGACGCCAATACGTATGAGACCGATCAGAGTGCGACGGTCCTCGGGAACACGGGGAATCTCGAACGAACCGGGTTCGACTTCAGCGGTTGGAACACGCGACCGGATGGACTCGGCTCCAGTTATGCCCCCGGCGACAACCTGCTGATTCAGTTCTTCGATGTGACTCTGTACGCGGTGTGGACATTACGCCCCGTTTTTACGGTCTCGTACGATCCAAACAACGCGGACAGCGGCGTAGTGCCGGCGCCACCGATACAGTATGAACAGGGAGATACGGTGACCGTACTCGATAGCTTCACGCTGGTGCGCAATGGATACGACTTCGACGGTTGGAACACGGCGCCAAACGGTACCGGAACGGCCTATGCCCCCGGCGATACCTTTGTCGCGGAGTCCGATACTACGCTCCACGCACAGTGGGATCTAATCGGAGGCCGTCTCGACACGACGTTTACAGCGCCGACGATCAACGACTCGGTGTTTGCGATTACGGTGCAAGATAGTGACGACAAGGTACTGATCGGCGGGAGCTTCACCACCGTCGGGGGCGCGTCGCGCAACTACATCGCCAGACTCAACGCAAACGGAACGCTCGACACAAGCTTCCATTTCAACGGTGAGACCGGCCCGAACGGGAACGTCGCCGACATCGTCGTCGATTCCAACGACAAAATCGTGATTTTGGGCGGGTTCACCGAGGTCAACGGCGTTACGCGAGTGGGCGTGGCGCGGCTCAACAGCGACGGGAGTCTCGACACGACGTTTACCCCGCCCGGCATGTCGTTGTTCGCAGCCGGGAACGGCAACAGCATCGCGGTCGACACCAGCGATCGGGTGCTGGTGGGGGGATTCCGCTCGGTCGTCCGGCTCGGCACGGATGGAACCGTTGACGCGACGTTTTCCGTTAGCACCAGCAACCCCGATTTTGTGAACGCCATCGTTCCGCTTTCGGACGGAACGGTCGTGATCGCTGGTGACTTCAACCAAGTCGACGGGTGGAACTCAACCTCGGCGGTCCAAATCCGCGCGGACGGGAGTCGCGGCTATCAGGTTTCCGGGTTGGGCACTGAAACGTCCACCATTACAGCCGATTCGGCGGATCGACTTCTTGTGATGGCAAGCAACCGGCGCCTGCAGCGAAACACGACTACCGGAGCAATCGATACCACATTTGAGCGTGCACGCTTCGACGCCGGACTGAACCGCATCGTCGTACAACCGGATGGCAAGGTTGTCGTTACCGGCCGATTCTTCAGAAACGTCTCCCCGCAGGGGACGCTTGCCCAGATTCCTCGCGTTTCGATAGCAAGGTTTGAAACCGATGGATCGCTGGACATGCTGTTCGACCCCGGCAGTGGCCCTTCGGGTCTGGTACTGGACGTCGATGTCCAGAGCGACAACGGCATCATCATCGGCGGCAACATCACCCAGTATCGAGGGGTGGCTGTTAGCCGGGTCATTCGGCTCGTGCCGTAAACTGATGGCGCATGGCGCGATCAACCAAGGTTTCAGAGGCTCTGACCTCACATCAGCGTTGGTTGATCTTCCGGCGCCCCGCTTCACGTTCCTGTTTTCCGGTCGAGCCGGCAAATGCCTACAGAGGAACGGTTTATGGGCGGTGCGGTGGTCAACGGCGCGGTTGCCCGACTTGGCACGCCGTCTGCTATTCAAAAGATACAACGCTCTACCGGTTGCCCGGAGATTGACGGAGGAGAGAGAAATGGTACGAAACAACAAATCATGGGTGCGTGCAGCTCTGGCTTTGCTCGCGCTCGTAGTAGTGAGCGGCTGTGATTGGTTTGGCGACAGCGGCGGTGAGGTCGGCCCGGACAGTGTGACGCTGACGTTCAACGGTCAAGAGATCGTAGACGGCTCCACGTTCCAGTTGGGAGAGGTCAACCGTACCGATGACCTTTCCGTTGGAGGCGCGCGATGGCCGCTCGTCATCTCGGTTGGAGCAAACGCGACTGCGCTCGTGGAGGTCACGATAGACTCTCCGCTTCTGCATCCGGAGGACCCGCAACAGGTCGCGAGGCTCTTCGCAGACGGTACGACCGCCCCCGAAAACCGCTTTGATCTGGTACAAGCCGGTACCAGAACGGCGTCTTCGCGCTTTGAGGTGTTTTCTCAGGCCGAGTTCTTTCTGAACGTCGGTCCCCTTTATGAGTACCGGCCGATCCTTGGTGGCGTTCGAACTGCAGACGTCACCGTTTCGGTTCGTCCGACTGGAGATGGCACGGCATTCAGCGTCTCGTTCACCATGGAGATGATGATCACCCATTCCGACGGATTGTTCATCGTCGATGTCATCGACCGGGATCCTTCCGCTGACTACTCGTATGCGCTTGCGGGGGGGCCTGGCGTCGTGACAGGTGGATCCGCCCGCGCCCCGGATTCGATACTGTCTCGCGGGGAAGACCTCGGCCGTCTGCCCTTGGGAGACTACTTCCTCATTGTGCGAGAAGGTAATTGGGACCCGTCAATGCCGTTCACCGGCGTTCGGGTTCCGGTTAAGCTTGAAGGAGACACCTTTCTTGCGGTCTCTGCCAACGATTTCCAACCGGCGGTCGCGCAAACCGTGGCAATGTTCGGCACCGGGTTCCCCGACGGGGCGGGGCTCCATGCATTGTGGATGGGAGCTGCTCCTTCGGTAACCGGCGGCATAGAGTTCTTGGTCAGTGCCTCCGGGAGTTTCTCTTCCGGCGCTGCTTCCACGTCGACTACGTATCTGCTGCCGGGGGATTACGCCCTGGGCGTGCTGGTGGATCAAAACGCGAACAGCAGCCTTGACAGGGAACGGCGCTTCGTTGGGATAGACGAAGGCGAGTCTACCAGCGTGCTCACACCGAAAACCGTGTCGGTGAGTGGTGGCACGACCATCGTTGACGTAGCAGACCTGAGCGTCGCTGCGAGTACCTATGAGTTATCCCCGCACCCGGACAGGGCAGCCGCGGTCCCGCTTGGAGCTCCGCGGGAGATACCGGTCGGGTCGAGTCTAACCTATTTTGACATCCCCGAGCGGAACGGGCTTGGGCTCGGCTACGCGGTGTACGTGACAGCCGCCCCGGGCACCATAGAAGACTTCACCGTTGGCCGAGGCATCGGGACCTTCACGTTTCAAGATCCGTTTGGTTTCACCGAGCAGCTCTCCGGCAACACGTACCAGGTAGGGATTTCGGCGGGCGGCACATCCGACTACGTTGCCGAGGTTGATCTCCAGGCATTCACGAGCGGTCACAGGGTGAGCGTGACGGTAGAGATCCAGGAAGCTCAGATGGGTGGAACGAACACCGGCTCCGCCATTCCAGTCGCTATCGGCACTCCCACATGGATCGGTTCTCCCAACATCTCCTCCCATGGTGGCGGGTTCTTCAGGTTTGAAGCCGCCGCGGCAAACCATACCCTGGCGTTCAGTCGCCTGACCCTGGGCGTGGACGTGGAGGTTACCGACAGCATGGGCGGGACCGTCGTGACCACGAGCGATGGAACGCTGTCTCAGCTGAGCAAAACGGTGCCGCTGACCGGACTGACTCCAGGAGAAACATATTTCGTCGAGGTGAGCTCTGCATCTGTGCTGAGCAACGATTCGAGTATCGGCTTGCTGGAGATCGACTAATGGCACGTAACCAGACCCATGGCTCGCGCCGCCCATGATCTCGCGGCGGTTGGAAGTACATTCGATATCTTGACGGCGTTGAAGAGTTCTACGACCTTGACGAGGATCCGGGCGAGGCGCGCAACGCTCTGGCCGACCAACCGGCGCTACGCCTCGAAGAGTTGCGCGGTGCGGTGGAGCGCTTCTGGCGTCCGGAGGAGCAGCTCTCGCGCTATAACGCGACGCCGCGCATGCCAAGCGAGAAGCACTTCTGCCCATATTCCAACCAGTTCTTCGGCGCAAACGGTACCGTGTTCGACGGGCGCCGTAAGCCGCTTCGATGAAACGGCTTCAGATTCCCGGCGCGATCGCGATCCTGCTGTTCTGCGGCGGTACGCTGAGCGCCCGGAACGCCGACACCGATCTGCAGCAGGATCGCGAAGGAAAGACGGCGGTTCAACTGCGCACGATCGAGGCGCCGGCAATCCTGTGAACCTGACCATTGAACACGCTAAACAGACCGGCACCCTGTCCGAGCTCGTGTATCGGGAGATCACCCGAGAAACCGCATAGGTGGATTGATCCGTAGCGGATATCCATCACTTGTCAGGGCGAGTATTGACAACTACCCATAAAACCGTACCATTACCCATATGAAGACAACCATCGAGCTTCCGGATGATCTCCTGCGGGCGGCAAAGGCGGTCGCCGCTCGCCGCGGCACGACCCTCAAAGCGATCCTCACGCACGCTCTGGAGCGAGAGGTACACGACGGAAACTCGCCGTCCGGAAGATTCGACGTGGACAACGATGGCCTACCGCACCTTCCTTCACGCGGGGTACGCGTCACCGGCGACCTGGTGAGCCGGCTGCTTGACGAGGAAATTGAGTGAACCTCCTGGACGTGAACCTCCTTGTTGCGCTCTGTGATGCAGATCATATCCATCACCGGCCGGCAGCGCGGTGGTTTCGCTCTCACCGAGCGGAGGGGTGGGCCACCTGTCCTCTGACGGAGAACGGTCTGCTGCGAGTCATGGGACACCAACGGTATCCAGCCGGACCCGGCTCGCCGGAGGCTGTGCGACCGCTCCTGCAGACTCTGCGATCGATGCCGGGTCACGTCTTCTGGGAGGACAGCATTTCGATAACAGACAACAGCGCATTTCCGTCATTGCACGGCGTGACCTCCAAGCACCTTACCGATCTCTATCTGCTGGCACTGTGCGTGACGAAAGGAAGTTCCTTCGCCACTCTGGATTCTCGTATCGATCCTTCTCCCGTACCCGGCGGGAATCAGTCGCTGGTTGTCATATCTGAAGCAGCGGATTAGTCTGCTCGGCTCACAAGTGAGCGGGGACAGGTTGGTGAAGGACCGATCGGTAGACTCCAGCCCTGCGGATCCGCAAGGCGTATATCAACCGATGATAGTAATGAAGGCATCCTGGGGAGCTATCGTGATGCCCTACCATGTGACCGAGGAAAACATACCAAAGGCCGGCGCCGTCCTGGCCGATGCTTTCAGCCGGAACCCGTTGTGGAATCGCATCTTTGAGCTATGCCCCCGGCTCAACGCTGAACCGGCCGCATTCTTCGAAACGACGGTGCGGATCTGCCGTGTTTTGGTCAGTCTGGGCATCGTCTCCGGCTCGTGGATGCACTAAGTGCAACACGGTAGGTGCAAAGGAGGAGAGCCGGAATAGTGCCCCATGACCACGTACCACCAACTCTCCCAGGAAGAACGATACACGATTTCCCGAATCCCAATTTCTGACACACCTTCGCTCCAACGCCGAGATCGCTCGCATACTCAATCGCTCCCGCAGCACCATCGGCCGTGAACTCGGACGAAACCGATCAAACTCGGATACTGCCTACCGTACCGATCCAGCTCACAGCTATGCCACCGCTCGACGCCGCAGAGAACGCCGTGGCTCACACTACTCCCCACGCCATTGGAACCTCGTCGAAACACTGCTCAAACTCAAATGGAGCCCCCCAGCAGATCTCCGGGTGCCTCGCGAAGATCGGTTCGCTCTCCATCAGTCATGAAACGATCTATCGTCACATTCGCGCCGACAGAAAGCACGGTGGCGAGTTGTACACACACACGCGGATCATGCCGGGATTTGGGTCGCGTCTTTCGTGCCGGCGGCAGGGGGCGGCGAGTGATGGTACTGGAAGTGATTGTGATCGGACGGAGCAGCGATTGATGTTTCGTTCGATCGAATACGCGATAGCATAGACCTGGTTCTATGTGGACAGAACAGTGTGCGAAGGGGATCTCCACTCGCCGGAACCCGGCATCCGTACGCCGAACCCGCCAGGAACGTCTCACATCGGATGACCATCAAGCCATCTCCCGGCTCCAGCTTGCTCATGGCGCTGGAAACCACCACTTGACCCTTCAACGACTCGTCGCAGGGGCATTATATGTGTTATGTCGATTTCTCGATTACATCCATGGAAACGAAATCGATCGGCGTTACAACGAGTGCCTGCTCGTTAGGGAAGTCCGACACATTCCTCGTGATGATCGACCGGATGTTGTTTTCCCGCGCACAGTAGTATTGGATCGTGTCTTCGAAGTCTTTGTGCGGTTGGGCTAGTGCCGAATCCATGGTCGTCTGTGTCGCCGGCACCACGTCAACCAGATCTCTCAATCCTCTGATTTTCTCCACCGCGTACTTTTGAGAACGGGCTTTGGTCAGAATGTACGCAACATTCGCAATCGCAATCGGAGAGACGAACGCTTTGATGGTCTTGCCGTTGTGTTCGAGGTACGAGAAAAACTGAACCGCATTCGAGTGATGAGGTTCTCGATCAAGAAAGAGATCGAGGATTACATCGGAATCAATCAGAATCCGATGCATCCAGATACTTGTCCTTCAGGTAGGCGTACTTCAAGGCGTCGTCGGTACGATCAACAACCAACGTGTCGGCGAGTTTCGCGACGGTTTCTGATATGGCGAGAGGAGACGCGTCGTTTTCGGTGACGTACTCTAAGTACTGTTCGATGACCTTCGAGAGGCTTTTCCTCCGAGAACGAGCAAAGACTTTCGCTTTCTCAATGACAGCTTCATCTATGCTCAATGTAAGCTTCGTACTCATACGCACTCCTACGTAATATCATGAGATAAATGTTACGTAATATCAATGTGCCAATCTCAAGGTAGTGTTCCACAGAGTGGTGTAGTTCTGAGCGCGAAGACCGAGTTCACGCAACTGGTGCATCAGCACGTAGGCCACTGAGGAAAACCACAGCCGCAGCTGGTTCGCGCGCATGGTGGCCGCACTGGTGCGATCCGCGAACAGATACAGCTGCTGCTCCTTGATCCGATTCTCTATACTCTCCTCGGGCGCAGTAGAGTTCTTCGTAGAGCGTAGTTTCAACGACCAAGTGCAACAAAGAGTCGTGCTCGAAGTAAGCCCCGTTGGGAGTTTTGAAACCGAGGCGCTTCCTGGGACGTGAGTTGAGTTGGTTGGCGATCTGATAACAGTCGGCTTGGGTCAGTGTTTTCATCGAGGTGCCTTTTGGTACGTACCGGCGAAAGAGGCCGTTGAGATTCTCATTGCTACCGCGTTCCCAGGAGTGGTACGGCGTCGCAAAGGAGCAGGTGATCGGGAAGCGCTTCTCGAGTTGTTCGTATCCGTGGAACTCGGTGCCGTTGTCGAGGGTGAGTGTTGTGAACTTCCGGTGGTGTTCGGCGATGGCCTGGAGTGCGACGGTCACGACTGATTTGGCGGTACGGTTGGGCATCTTCTTGATGATCGTGAAGCCAGTTTTGCGTTCGACGAGGGTGAGGACGCAGTTGAAGCGGTCGGAACCGATGACGGTGTCACCCTCCTAATGGCCGAGTGTTTCGCGGGGTTTCGACCTCTGCAGGGCGCCCGGAGATCTGCTGGGGGCTCCATTTGAGTTTGAGGAGTGCTTCGACGAGGTTCCAATGGCGTGGGGAGTAGTGTGAGCCACGTCGTTCTCTACGACGTCGAGCGGTGGCGTAACTGTGGGCTGATTCAACACGATAGGCATTGTCAGCCGTGGCTCGATTCCGTCCGAGTTCACGGCCGATGGTGCTGCGCGAACGTCCAAGTATGCGAGCGATTTCTGCGTTTGAGCAGTGGTGTGTGAGAAGTCGAGAAATCGTGTATCGTTCTTCCTGGGAGAGGTGGTGGTACCTGTTCATGGCGCATTCCTTTCTTTGGTCGGAATAGGATGCCCTTGAGTATTCCGGCTCTCCTTCTTTGTGCCTACCGTGTTGCACTTCGTATGTGAATCCGCGATCGCGAAGGCCGAGTACATTGCCGGCAAGGAGAACCCCCAGTTCGTGGTTCCCTCACTGAGCCGGAAACGATGGTCGGCGAAAAGGCTCTACGAAGAGCTCTACTGTGCTCGGGGTGAAATGGAGAACCGTATCAAGGAGCAACAGCTGTATCTGTTCGCCGACCGGACGAGCGCCGGCACTATGCGGGCAAACCAGCTCCGCCTGTGGTTCAGCTCGGTCGCTTACGTGTTGATGCATGAACTCCGGCACGTGGCGCTCATTCACATTGAACTCGCTCGCGCCCAATGCCACTCGATCCGAACGAAGCTCCTGAAAATCGGCGCTCAGGTCGTGGTTTCCACGCGACGAATCGTGGTTCACCTCGCCTCCGGATATCCCCATCAGGACCTCTACGCCACGGCACTCGCTCGAATCCAGACCGGGTTCCCCTAGCGGTTCGTACACCTACGCACGCACATCGATCACATGACCGCCGTGCGGCGCAGCCGTGTTCGCAACGGCGCCCAAACACGCCCTCAGGTGGATGCAACGCGCCCGATTCACCACATATCGTTCACGTCCGTCTCAATCTTCACGGTCGTGGTCTCGAACGCGCCGGGTACGACCGAATCTTCGGTCCCAAGCGTCAGCTATTGATCGGTCTGTGAGACATTCAGGCTATCCCTGGGCGGTCCATTTGCTACCTCGGCAGGGACAGTACGATGGAATCATGTGATACGCGGTTGACATATATCAATTTTCCAACGAATACTACAAGTAGTTAGGCATTTCGCCGGGATTCATCCATTGCAGCCCCTCCCGGTCTGGTTCTACTCCATGAAAACGTTTGACGCTACGGAGCGGGAATGGGGTTTCCCATGGACGGGCTCACGATAGACGACCACCACATCCTAAGCGGTCCCAACGTCAACACAGAGTTCATTGATTGCGCTAAGCACAGCGGAAAGTTCACGCTACTGGACACCTTGGTCATTCACTACACGCGCGGCGGATCGGGGAAGGGATCTGCCGAATGGCTGCACCACGGGGATGTGGAAGCTTCCGCCCACGTCGTGATCGATCGCGGGGATTCGTCGGGAGATGAACCGGTGAGCATCTACCAACTCGTTCCTTTCGATACAATCGCGTGGCATGCCGGGCGGAGTTCCACCGTTACACCCGAGGGGGAACGACGCGACGGACTAAACCGCTACTCCATTGGAATCGAGTTGGATAACGCCGGCCGATTGACAAAAACGGGCGGTGGCTACCAGTCCGAGTTTGGAAGGCTCTACCCGAAGCACGAAACGTTCTACGGTACCCACAAACTGGAGCCGCAGCCCTCCTACTGGCACACCTTCACGGAGAAGCAGCTCGATCGCCTCACCGAGCTGAGTCGTCTGCTCGCTAGACGGTACAGCCTTCGATACATCCTGGGACACGACGACGTTGCCCCCAGTCGCAAGCGGGACCCGGGACCCGCCTTTCCCATGGAGTCGTTCTCGCAAGCTGTTCTCGATCCGAGCCGCAAAGAGGACGAAGCCGATTCAACCGACATCGCCTACGTCACGGCTCCGAGGCTTAACATTCGCTCTCTACCGTCCATGGACGGGAAGTTAGTGTCGGCTCCGTTAATGCGCCACCAGCGGATGACGGTACTGGACAAGCACGACGGTTGGTACCGCGTCCGTGTGGACATCGTGGGTTGGGTCTCCGCTTCGCATGTTCGTAGCGCCGTGGAGAGCGAACGATGAAGCGCTGGATGCTTATCGCTGTTGTCATAGTCGTTGTAGGTGTCATCATCTATCTGGATCGGTCGGGTCTCGTGGATTGGCCCATCTTCACAATGATCGCCGCACCCTTCGTTGCCCTCTACAAGGGACTCAGTAGCTGGTTTTCCCGGAGGGGTGAAGCGGAGGCGAGCATTCACGAACGCTTCGACAAGATCAGACAGGAAGACACGAAGTATCACGATAGCGTGATGAAGGAAATCGCCCGTTTGGACGGAACGATTGAAACGTTACGTCGGCGCGCCAATGAAATCAATCTCGATCTCACCGATGTGAAGGATCGTTTGGCGGCGCGGGAGCGTGAGTTCGCAAACATGACTCCTGAGCGACTACGTCCGATTCTTGAAGAACGCTATGGTTCGGCCACAAAGCCAAGGAAGGATACGTGAGCGCGGAAACGAGGGCGTTTCCTAGGAAGTACTTTTTCACATTGTTGCTGGCGTCGGTTTCGTTTCTGAGTTCGCAGATCTCAGTTGCCGCGCAGGATGGTGCCTGGGCACAGATGGAACCCGGCAGGACCTTCAAGCCCAGCGATTACGGGTGGGAGAACGACGCATACTACGCCGTGAAGGTCGATCTTTTTAACCAACTAGTGCAGGCAGATCTCGATAACGAGGATCTGCAAACCGCCGTAGAGCTACTAGAGGACAAAGTAGAAATTTACGATCAAATCGCCCAGATGAGAACGGAGCAACTTCAACTGCTGAACGACGGATACGACCACTACCGGCAACGCTACCTTGATGCGCTCGAGGAGCAAGAGGTTCTGGAGGTCCAATTGTACCGCGAGCGGGGTCGCCGGTACATCTTTACGGTTCTGGCCGCCGCCGCCGGCGCCTTCGCTGCCGGAATGGCTATAGACTGAAAGGAGGGCGCGTGGAATTTGACGTAGTCCGCTATGTGTTGGTTCCCATTCTCGTGTGGATGGGATTGGTGGTAATTCTCTTTGTCCTCCTGCTCCGTCGTTTCACCTTTGCGAAGGGCGGTGAAAACCCATACAAGAATGAAACCTTCGCCATGCCCCGTGGTGTCTTGCGCGGGGTACTGACGGTGTCGGTCATGTTCGTGGTGCTCCTGCTCCAAGTTCTGGTTTTCTATCTGGCGCACAACGACGTGTCGACGTGGGAGCACTTGCAGCATGTTTTTGATCCGATCATGACGGCGTTTCAGATGATCATCGCGTTTTACTTCGGAGGGAAGGTCGTGGATCACCTCGCAGATGTGGACAGAGAGACGGCGCAGCACCGTGTCGACGCCGTCCTCTCCCAGAATGCGCCGCATAGTGGCGAACCGACCGCCACAGGCGGTGAACCCGAAGCAGTAGGGTAGGCGATCCGATGAATCCTCCGCGCTTTTTTCGCGGTCGTGTCGATCGGTTTCATTTCTGGGTTGCCGTGGCAGGGGCGTTGCTTCTCTTGGCGCTCTTCGTGGCGCGCTCAGTGGTGCGCATGCGAATGAACGTGTACGCCTCGCGTTCCACCGTGGAGCGGCTCCTTGACCACGTTGATGCGCTGGAGATTCGCATTCGGGAACTGGAGGCGGTGCTCCCGGCTGACGGGGAACGATAACGCATTGCGTCCTCCTTGCTGAACAGAAAATCGGCGCCGCCGTGCGGCGTCTTGAACGGGGGGACACGTGGACAAATTGGACAAGTACAAGCTCCATACCTATTCTTACTTGGGGCTCCGCAAGGCGATAGGGTTCATTGGGGTAGCGCTCCCCGTTGTTCTGGTCGTTGGCACCAACATCGTCGGTGATGTTAATGGCATCGGATCGGCAATCAGTTGGTACTATGTTACCAGCATGGGCGACCTCTTCGTAGGTGCGATGTGTGGCGTGGGGCTCTTCATGTTCTTCTACGCAGGCTATGGGCCTGTCGACAACTGGACCGGGAACGTGGCGGGGATCACCGCCCTAGGCGTTGCGCTGTTTCCTGCCGCGGGAGATTTTCCTGCGTGGGTGCGCGCTGTTCATCTCACGAGCGCCACGACCTTCTTTCTGACACTCACCTTCTTCTCGATCTACCTTTTCACGAAGACGGAACCGGGAAAAGAGCCGACGCCACGGAAAATCAAGCGCAACCGAATCTATGTCGCCTGTGGGGTAGTGATGCTCGCGGCGCTTCTCGTCATCGCGCTCGACATGTTGGATATCCTCTCCGTGGCAAGCAAGTCGTTTGTCTTCTGGGGCGAGACGGTGGCACTAGAGGCTTTCGGGATCTCGTGGCTCACCAAGGGAGAGGCGATCCTTCCCGATCGGGAATAGTAACCGTACAGGGTTACAACTCATAAATGGGGAAGGAATACGAAACCGAGAGTTTGGCATATGTGAAAGGAAGTACACCGGTGTATCGAAACGAAGGTCACGGCGGGCGATCCGTACGACCACGATCCAGTCGGGGTGCGCCATCCGGGAGGCGGTGTAGACGCCAACCGCCGCATTGCCCGGCTCCCGCCGGCGGTCGGTTTACTCTATCGGTACGATTTGGACGCCGCGTTCTGAGAGTCGCTATCGGAGTTCGTTGGGTTTGATATGCCGGCTGTATTCGTTGTTTTGAAAACGACGGGAGGAGGGCGCGATGCGCGCAGTCGAATATCGAACGGAACGGTCGACCGGGGAGGTACAAATGCGAACGGTGGTGATCGGTGCGTTGCTAGCCCTGATTTGCGCCGCGCCGCTCGCGGGACAGGAACCGATCCCGCCCGAGTTTCGCTACGCGTATCGAGACGGGCGCCTTGAGGGAATCAGGGACGGCGACGACATAGGACTGGCCAGAGTTGAGTTGATTTCGGCGAAGATCGACAGCGACAACCTCCGGCCCGACGACACGTCCACGGAGGCTCATGTCGGGTTCTTTCTTTTCGACCGTGAGCGCCTGCGACTGACGGTTCGTTACCCTCAGGAGCGGTACTGGATGGTTCCGGCCGACAATAACCGGCGTACACGCCTCGAATGGGCGGCCGGATACAACAGGGCCTATCAAGTAGGAAAAGGTAGTTTCCAGAGGTGCCCAATACGTATCAATCGCTTTTGATGTATCGGATTCTGATTGACTCCGTGTGGTTTTGGATCTCTCTCGATCGGGAGACGACTTCGTTTCAATGGATGTTACTAAGAAATTAACATAACCCTGACATCTAACTTACCAAAGGAAATTCGGACGATGTCTCAATCCCGGTGAAATCTTTGCCCAGAGAGATATCAGGCTAATCGAGATTGGCGATGCGGTCTTCGAGATAACGGCGTTCCCCGGGGTTGGGAGTCATGGTGAGGGCCTTTTCAAAATCCGAACGCGCCTGCAGTGAACGGCCCGCCCGGCGTCGGAGTTCGGCCCTGGTGGAATAGAACCAGCGATAGCCGGTCAAATGAGCCTCCAGGTGATGAACCTCCATAAGGTCCAGGGCCGCCTCCGGGGAGGTGCGGTAGGACTCGGCACCGATCCAGGCGAGAAGAACAACCGGATCGGGCTTGCGGATGTAGAGTTCCGAATAGAGTGTACAGATTCGCCACCAATCGGTGGCGGAAAACGTCTCGGCCCGGGCGTGTTCCCTGGCGATGGCCGCGTGGAGAATGTACCAACCCTCCGAGTGGTCGATTCTTTTTGAGGCAAGCCGGCGGTAATGCCCGTCGGCTTCCTGAATCATCGGCATGTTCCAGAGGCCGCGATTCTGGTGTTCCAAGAGGACGGGCCGGCCGTCGGAGGTGGAACGGGCGGGAGAGCGAGCGTGCTGGTAAAGCATCAAAGCCAAAAGGCCGACGGATTCGGTGTCTCCGGGATATATCGCCGTGAGAAGCCGGGCAAGGCGAATCGCCTCCCGGCAGAGATCGACTCTGTAGAGGCTGTGATCGGAATTGCTGTGATAGCCTTCGTTAAAGGTGAGATAGAGAACGTTCCGAACAGTTCCCAGTCGTCCTTTCAAATGACCTTCGTCGGGAATGTCGTAGGGTATTCCGGCCAATCTGATTTTTGTTTTTGCCCTTGTGAGAGCCTGCCCCACCGTTTTGGGCTTCATCACAAAGGCGGCGGCAATTTCGTTGACGGTCAAACCGGCCACGAGTTTTAAGGTGAGGAGCGTCTGCGGACGGGTCGCAAGAGACGGGTGACAGCAGAGGCAGATCAGCCGGAGTTGATCGTCTAAAGTACGCCCCTCTTCCAAATCCGAGATTCTGGAATCGGATGCGGCGGTTTCGGGCAACTCCTCGCCAAGGCGTTTCCGGCTGTGAAGCGCATCGAGAATACGGTTTTTCGCCACAGTGTAGAGCCAGCCCCGGGGATTCCGGGGCGACCCGCCGCTCCAGTTGTGGAGGGCTCGCTCAAAAGCGTCTTGAAGGGCGTCTTCCACCAGATCGAGATATCTGAACCTGCGGTAGAGCGAGGCAAAGAGGGGAGCGTACTCGTCTTTGAAGATTCTCCGGAAATCCGTGAGGCCCTCCGGACCGGAGGCATAGTCTCTGAAGACACCTCCGGCCGAATTAGCTTCCGGTGGAATCAGTTTTCTATCTCCATTATCGGACGAATCTCTACCGAACCTCCCCGGCCGACGTGGGGCATCTGCCCGGCCCATTCGACGGCCTTGTCCAGATCGGGGACCTCAAGCATGTAGTAGCCCCCCAGGGCTTCCTTCGTTTCGGCGTACGGGCCGTCGGTGAGCTCAAAAGCGGCACCGGTTTTACCTCGAACCGTGGTGGCCGTGGGGGTGGGCTCCAGGGGTTCACCCCCGAGCATCACTCCGGCTTCCCGAAGACGGCGGGTGTATTCCATCCACTGGGGGAACTCGTTCTGCATGACCTCCTGATCGACATTCTCGGAATCGTAAATTAACAGCATGTACCTCATGTTTTTCTCCTTCATACATCTGAACAGTTTTGATACCCGGGTTCATTTGATATGACCTCTGAGTTGTTATGAATTCTACATGTCCGAGAAATTTAATAACAGGAATGGTTATCGTGGGCTGCAAGCCCGCGGCAGTATCAGACGCGGGCGCAACTGAGAACAAGCCCGGGATGGAGCGCCGAGCATATTCGACGGTCTCAAAGCGGTCGGAAAGGTCGACCGGGACGATTTTTTGAGGCCATTGACGGCCCTGTGGGCGGATATTGGGCACAGGGCGGAGGTATTTCGGGCTCCATGGGTAGCCGTAGATCAATCGGGAGAGTTAGGCGAATAGTCGCCGATCGTGGTGAAAGAACGGGCGGCGCGCCTGGGGTAATGGAAAACGAAGCGGCCTTCGAAGATGGTGTGGAGATCGTTGCGGCTGCGGGGGATATACCGCTTTACCTTGGTGCTCATGCAAGTTGATCGGAGCGTTCGATGTGGTACCGTAGGGACGTCAGGAGAGCAACCATGCGGTCGGTTTTACCCAAATCATCCTTCGATCCCGGGCCGCGTTCAAGGATTTCAATCAATGCAAGAGCACATTCAGGCACCGGCAGGCCGGTGGCCCGCAACAACGCCCCGGCCTGTTCGGGATGGGTGAGCTCCAATCGTCGCGTCGGTTCGAGCCTGTCTACCAGTTCCGGGTGTGCGGCCGGCTCGGTGGCGTGGATGAGCCGTACCAGGTAGTTCACGGCGGTACACCGCACCTGATAGTGACCGGCGATACGCTCTCCCCGATGGTACTTGGCCACGCCGGAGTAGATGCTGGATACCACCTGCCCCCAAAGGTACACCGGCGATGTCGCGTCTCCGGGCATATCCCGGTTATCCGACGGAGCCGACGAGGGGTTGGCCGGGTCCCCTGACACCCCTTGTGCCCCCGTTTCCGAAATCGTAGACGTCGATGCCGCAACCACCGTATGCCCGTTCGTCGGCACCCGCCGGAACTCTGAGGGCGTTACCACCGCGATTTCGACAAGGTGAAGCGGAGTGAGAAAGACTTTTAACACGTTCGGGAACTCGTGAAACCACCAAAGAATACGGTCGACGAATGGTAGCCAGTACGGATCTCCGGCAAGGCGACGGCAGGCAGACTCGCTTGCGACAATAAAGAGATCGTGATCGGAGTACTGGTCCGGCGGGACCGGTATACTCGCCGTGGATCCCACGGCAACGAGCGCCTGGAATCCGGGCTCCGATTGGACGCGACGGCTGATCTCGCACGTAAGTTGGTCGTACGCCGGTCCGTCCAACGGGTCTACTCCACCGGCCTGCCCAACTGGTTCCAGAGGATCAGGTACATCGCGTGCGACCACAGGAGCGGGTGCGCCGACCGGCCCCAGCGCTCCACCCACGGTTCCAGGTGGTCCGGCGCCAGGAGGTGTTCGGTAACCTGTTCCGGCAAAAGCCCGTCTTCATCGGCCTGGAGGGCGACCCATCGCAGCAGATCGAAGGCGCGCCGGCGGGACCGGTCGTCCCCGAGTTGTGCGTAGTACCAGCCGAGCCAGGCCGTTAGCAGGATCCAGCTTCCGCCCCCGTAGTACGTATCGCCCGGGTAGCGATGAGCGCCGTTAGCCGTTACAAGGTCTCTTTCAATTGCGGCAACGGTGGCGCGCATCACCGGGGCGTTGAGCGGAATCAGCCCGTACGGAACCGCCGCTGCAACGAGCGCACCATCGACACCGGCGTACCCGGTGGACTTCCTCAGTCGCCCGCCGGTAGCCAGCCGTGCGCTCACGTACTCCCGGATCGATTCTGCCGCCTCCTGAAAATCAGGGATGCCCATGGAGCCCGCCGAAACCAGTCCGGAATAGATGCAGGCAAGCGTATACGTATGGACTTGGTCGCGGTGTTCTTCCCAGAGGTCGTAACAAGGAACGCGCCACAACTGACCGAGGTACCGTACGACAAGGCCGACCGCGCGCCTTATGAGTTCGGGGACCAGTGTACGGTGCGGGTTGCCGTCCCGGCCGCGGGTCTCCCGACTGGACCGATTGTGAGACAACACCGATGAATGGCAAAAATGGCGCTCCACAGCCCAGATCCACGTCCCGAATCCGTCGAGCTGGAAGTTCTCCCACGGCTCGGAACCGAGGCTCCCATCCGTCCGGTAACGAGTGTTCAACAATCGCGGATCGCCGGGATCGGGGACGGCGCCGTTGGAGCGCAGTTCGTCCAGAACCGAATTCACCTCCGACTCCCGGCTGAGAATTGACCGGGCCGCCCAATCATGGAATCGCCGGGCCGACTCGTGCTCGCCCATCAGATCCATGGCGTAGGCGATGAAGGCTCCATCGCGGAACCAAGAGTACCGGTACGTCGGGAACGTGGGTGAGGCCAGATACGCGCCGGTATCCTGCTGCCCCGCCCGGATGACGCGGATGCCGGTTTCCGCCAGTTCCGAATAGGTCGATAGCCGGGCTGTGTCTTCACGCATTATCAAACCACTCCCGGAGCGCGGTACTCACCAGAGTGTAGGTGTCGCCGTGCGCGTATAGCGGTATCCGAACGAGCGGCGATTCGGTCGTGATCCAGCCGCCGCCGGCCTCCGTGGTCCCGGTCCAGCAATCCTGCCAGGGCCCGGGCGGCAGGTAGACCGGGCGCTCTCTCACCCCTTCCGAAAGAATGGGCGCCACAAGCAGATCCGGCCCGAACAGATACTGATCGTCCACGTGTCGCGCCTGTTCGTCCTCCGGGTAATAGACGTAGAGCGGCGCCATCAAGGGAAGGCCGGACTCTACCGCCTGGTCCGCCAAATTTTCGATGAAGTCAATAAGTTGCAGCCGAACGTTGGCGTAGGACCGGTAGATTTCCAGCACCTCAGGCCGATTCCACCGTCGGGCGATGTTCCACGGTGTGCGGTCGTTGTGAGGCTCGCGATGGTGATTGTATTCGGAATGGATCTGCATGAGCGGGCTGAACGTCGCCGCCTGGGCCGAGCGTATGTACAACTCCGGCGTCGGTATCGGCCCGCTGAATCCGCCGATGTCCCAGCCGATGAAGGGAATACCCGACACGGCGGCGTTCAGGGATGCCCGCAGTTGCGAGCGGAACTCCTCCCAGGTCGAATCCTGGTCCCCGTTCCAGAAGAAGGTCGATCGCTGGCTGCCGGTGTAGCCCGCTCGAGAAAACGCCATGCCCTCGGGCCGGCCGCGTTGAGTAAACAACTCGTGATACCGCTCGGTGTAGATCCGGGGAAATGTATTGATCAGACTCCGTCCGACCTGCCCGCCGGCCGTGCGGAATCCCGGCGCCCATAGATGCTCGCCGCCGTCGGTCTTGAAACCATCCACGCCGAGGTCTTCCACAAGATAGCGTCGCTTTTCCATGAACCACTCCGCGGCCTCTTTGTCGGTCAAGTCGGGAACCAGGCTGTGCTGAAACCACGCCGGTCCGGGAATTCGATACTCCGAACCGTCGGCCCGGCGTATCGGGTGGCCCCGTTCCCGCATGTGGCGCTCGTCGGCCTGTCGCTGCGGGTGGTCCGCGGGCGAGTGCTTTTGGATCGGAATCTGCCACAGTATCAGCTTGATACCGCGCCGGTGGAGCCGGTCGATCATCTCTTTGGGATTCGGCCACGGTCCATCGCCGGGGAAGGAGAAATCCTCGTAGGAAAAGCGTTCGCCTCCGGGTTTGGGCTCGTATTCGGCGCCGTTCCAGATATAGAAGGTTTGTTCGTCACTCCACGCCTCGATGACTACGACACCGGTCGGGATTCCCAGCTCCTCCGCCGTGGAAACTTCCCGCATAACCCGAGCTTGCGTGTTCCACTCGTTGCTGCTCAACCACGGGGCAAAAGCCCACCGAGGGGGCCGCATTGCCGGGCCGGTCCGCTTTTGCCACCTTCTCAGGAGCTCCGCGGGACTCCCCCATGACACGGTCCAGGACAACGGTGCGTCCTCCAGTTCCCACTCGACGGACCAGGTGTCCTGCTCGGTCACGCCGAAATCGAACCGGACGGGGTGATCCGTGAGGACCCCGTAACTGTAGCCCCGAGTTGAGAGAAAGAACGGTACCGGGAGATAGGTTTTCTCTCCCTGGTGTTTGTACTGGTCAAAGACCCGGCTCTCCACTGTGGAGCCCCGGGCGCCAATCCGGTTGTACCGCTCGCCGAGTCCAAAGAACTGCTCCTCCACCGGAGACTCCCACGCCAGGCGCACGGCGATGATCGAATCTCCTCGAACGGTAAGGTACGCGGAGCGCAACCGAAGTCCGCTTCCTGAACCGGCCGGATGGAAAAGCGCGACCCGATCAGGGGACGATCGCGTTCCCTCGACCGCCGCCGTCTCGGCGCGCAGTTCACCTTGGACCAGCGCGGTTGTCACTGTCAGTTCAGGCACGCTCCCCCCCGCACCGTGGACCGAGAACCGCAGGTGTTCCGACAGTTCCGCGTGCGCAAGCGCAAAGCCGTCGTTCAGTGCCGCTATTCGCACCTGAACTCGCCGGAGCGGCACGAACTCGAACGGTCCGGATTCCGTATTGCCCGTCCTGATCCGGTAGCGAACGGCCCTTGTCGAAGAGAACGGGCCGATCCGGGCAACCCAGCAATCGGCGGGCTCGGAGGAGGCCGGAGTTGGCGCCGAATCCACCGCACCGCCGGAAGCACCTGTTCCGGCTTCAGATGAACCCGGCGTGTCGGGCGGCCCCGGCGGAACCAGCACCCCGGACTCGACTTCCTTGCCCTCCCAGCGGACCGAGTTGGCCCAACCCGTCCGGTCGCCCTGACGCCACTCCACCACCGGCACGCTCACCGGCGATTCCGAGTCAATTACCCGGAAGTGGATACGGATCGGCCGGCCCACATGAGGGTCCCGGGGGACTCGCTCGATCGGTTCGTAGTCGAATGGATGCTCCCATCCGCGTGGTTCGTGCACTATCGTCATGTTGGTGTCCTTTTCTGAATATCGTGCAATTGTTGCGTGGGCTACTCTTTGACCCCGCCCACGTGAATACCGGAAGCGAAGTACCTTTGCGCCGCCGCGTAGACGAGGATGATCGGTATCATGGACAGCAGGCTCCCCGCCATGAGTGTCGCGTAGTCCGTGGAGTACTGGCCGTTCAGCCGACTCAGGGCCACGTTCAAGGTCATCATTCGTTCCTTTGTAAGGACGATCAACGGCCAGAAATAGTCGTTCCACGCCTGCATCAGAGTGAGAACGGCGACGGTGGCCACACTCGTGACGCTCATGGGCATAACGACTGACATGTACATTTGGGGAAGCGACGCTCCGTCGATTCGCGCGGCATCCAAATAGTCATTGGGGATGGTCCGCATGTGCTGGCGGAGAAGAAATATCGCAAACCCGTTGAATACAGAAGGCGCAAGCAATCCGGTGAATGTGTTGATGAGTCCCATGCTTCTCATGACCAGAAAGAGCGGGATGATCGTCACCTGCTGCGGGATCATGAGCGTTGCCAACACAGATGCGAACAGCACCTCTTTGCCGCGAAACCGTAGCTTGGCGAACGCAAACGCCGCCATACTGCAGGAGAGGACGGTGATCGTGACCGTCATGGCTGCAACGTACACCGAATTCCGCAGTGCCAACCCGAACGGGAAGATTGCAAAAATCTCCGCATAGGCGGCGAGGGTAGGCGCCCGGGGGAACCATTGAATCGGGATGACCATGAGGGCGCCCGCGGACTTGAATGACGTGCTCAGCATCCAAAGAAACGGGAGAATCAAGAAGATCGCGAAGGCTGTAGCCACCAGATAGAACATGGCCGCCCGGAGCCGGACGGGCGTTCCCCTATCCATAGTGCACCCAAGCCTTTTGCAGCCGGAGCTGTATCAAGGTGCAGATGAATATGATGACAAACAGGACCCAGGATAGTGCGGCGGCGTATCCCATCTCGTAGTACCTGAACGCGTACGTGTAGATCCGCTCGACCATCACCTGCGTGGCACCCTGAGGACCGGCGTTTTCCGTCATGATCATGACCTGGGGGAACAGTTGAAAGGAGTTAATGAGCCCGATGACAACCACGAAAAACGTAACGGGGGAAAGCATCGGGAGCGTTATTCGCCGGAACTGAGCCGGCCGGGACGCCCCGTCTATCTCCGCGGCCTCGTAGAGGGCCGGATTGATCGACTGCAACCCGCCCAGGAGAATCATTCCGAAGAAACCCATATCCTTCCACACGCTGGCCAGCACGATCGCCGGCATCGCCCATCGACGGTCCTGCAGCCACCCCGGCTGCGGCAAACCCACTGCTCCCAGAATCGCGTTGACCGGTCCGTACTCCGGGCTCAACACCCAGCGCCAGATCAACGCCCCGGCTACCCAGGATGTGAGGACCGGGATGTAGAAACCGATTCGCAACGCCACCACTCCCGGCCGGTCCCCGGCCATGAGCAGGGCCACGATCAGGGAGGCCGCCAGCACCAGCGGGATGTACAGCGCGATGAAGTAGATGGTGTTTCCCAGGACGCGGCGCAGTTCCGGCCCGCCGAGAATTGTCCGGTAGTTCTCCAGTCCGATGAACGGCGGAATTGACCGGAGGCCGAGCTGCTGCAGACCGTCCCACTCCGTCAGACTGATCATTAAGGACGCAAGGAACGGAATGATATAGAAGACCGCCATGCCGACCATGGCCGGCCCCAAAAACAGCAGCAAGTGTCGAGGTTTTACCGCGACCCGGGATTCCATATCTATCCTCGTCTATTCCAGTTCGATTTCTATTTCCAACCGCTCTTGCGCGTCGCCCAGGGCCTGCCGGGCGGTCTTACTGCCGTCACGAGCGGCTTCCAATTCCAGGTTTACGATGTCCGCCATACGAGCAAAGTCCGTCACCACCGGCGGAGTTACAATGTGATTCAAGGACTCGAAAACCGCTTGCCGATTCTCCGGCGGCGTGGTCGCTACGTAGGTCTCAAGGACTTCTGGATACGTCGAAGGCGGCAGCTCCCATCCTGCGCCTACTCTGATTTCGGCGACCTCTCTGGAGGCGGCCAGGAACGCAACCCAGGTCGCCGCCGCTTCGGGGACGTTGCTGTTGGCGCTCACGACCATTCCATTTGCAAAGAAGTGTGTCGCCTTTTGATTCATACCCGGCTCGACGGCCACGTCCCAGGGAAACGCCACCGTCTCGGTGAAATCGGGGAACGCCCAAATCCCCGTGACGAGCATCCCCAGGCGGCCTGCACGGAAGATGTCCCATTCGCCCATACCCGCAAGCTGTGTCTCTGAGGGTTGGATGTTCGACTCCCGGACGCGGGCAACCATCCGCTCCAGGGCGCGGACGTTTTCAGGACGGTCCACGGTAAACGCGGTGCGGTCTTCATTCATGAGGGATCCCCCAAACTGCCTCACCACCTTGTAGAACTCCCAGAAGTGAACGGGCTGCAGCAGTCCGAACGTTTGAGCGTCCAGATCTCGGATCTCCTGTGCCGCCACTTCCGCATCGTCCCAGGTCCAGTCGTCCGAGGGGTAGGCAACGCCGGCGCGGTCGAAAAGCTCCTTGTTGTAGAACAAAAGCACCGTCGAGAAGCTTCCGGGCAGCCCGTACTGGGTTCCGCCGGTCTGAAACGCCTCCCGGGCGTTGGGCTGCAACTGAGTCACGTCGATCGACGAATCGCTTAGATAGGGCCCCAGGTCCAAAAGCACGTTTCGATCTGCGTAGGAAACGAAATTCTCGTAGTTCAATTCGTACGCGTCCGGCGCGTCGCCGCCTGCTATGCGAGTCTGCAACTGAGTGAAATAGTCGTTGTACCCGTACGTCTCGATCTCGATCTGGATGTTCGGGTATTGCTCCTCAAATGCGGCTTTCATCTCCGTAAGATATCCTTCGTTTCCGCCGGCGGATGAGAAGTTGGCGTAGGTCACGGAAGTCACACCGTCCCCTCCGCTCGATGCTTCCGACCGGCCCCCTGCGTACACTACGCCGGCCGACAGAAACACCGCGATCAATGCGATCGTCAGATTCCATGCTATTCTGTTATTGGTCATACCGTTTGTCTCCCTATTCATTCGGTATCATGATCACTTCCGGGGACCGTCGGGTTCCCGGAAATTTCTTTATAATGCCCAACGCGGGTCCACGCCGCGGTTCGCGGTCCTATATGTTCAACCGAAACACCTCCTGTACCACCAGCGTTGCCACTCCTCGAACCCACATCGATTCGTCGGATGGCACGATCTTGATCGGGCACAACCGATCCAGGCCGTACGCCGTGCTTTCCCCGATCGCCTCCTGAAGCGACGGCATCCATACGTCGGCGTCGCCTATGCCTTCCCCGCTCAGGAGAATCGCCTCGGGGTCAAATAGGTTGATCAAAGCCGCCACTCCGATTCCCAGATGCCGTGCGGCACGCCGAATCGCCTCTGCGGCGTTTTTGTCCCCTCGCCGTGCTGCGGCGGCTATGTCGGACACGGAGGTCACGCGAGTCTCGCCGCCGCCGGTCTTGCGGTAGTACGCCAGAATCGAATCGTCCGACGCGAACGCTTCTACGCTTCCCTGGATCCCGGCGGAGTCGACCGGAGCGCCGGGGTCGGCGCTGACACGGACGTGGCCGAACTCGCCGGCGCCCCGGTGGGCTCCCCGGTAGATGTTGCCGTCCACGATGACGCCGAGTCCGACCCCGGCGCCGATGGTCACGCACAGAACGTTGTCCATACCCCGGCCGTGACCAAACCAGACCTCACCCAGGGCAAAGGCATTCACGTCGTTTTCTACGAGTACCGGCAACTGGAACCCTTCGAGCGCTCCCTTGACCTCGACGTTGTGCCAGTGCAACACCGACGTTTCCAAGGCAGTTCCGCTGGCCGGATCAACCAGCCCGCTCACACCCACCCCGATGCCGAACAATCCGCCGGGGCGATGTTCCGCTGCCCGTTTGTTTATCAGGCCGCCGACGATCTCGGACAGGGCGGCCAAGTAGGGGCCGGGTCCATCCGCGTATGAAGCGGTGTGCTCCTCGAGCGCGACGATGTCGCCCCGGAGATCAACAATCGCGCCGACGATTCGATCCGTCATGAGCTTCACACCGACCGCATCGCCCGCGTCGTAGTTGATCGACAACATGACCGGCTTCCGGCCGCCGGAGGAATGACCGGCACCCGTTTCCACCAAAAGGCCTACCCGTGTCAGCTCATCAACGATCAACGAACACGTTGAGCGGCTGAGCCCGGTGACCTTGCTGATTTCGGCACGCGAGATAGATGTCCGCTGCCGAACGAGGTCCAGGACTATCCCCTTGTTGATCGAGCGCATGAGATCGGCGTTGCCGGTTGAGGCAGCACCGGATAGCCTCTGCCCACTTTGTTTGTTCGTCATTCAAACAAAGATTAGATCGAAAAACGTGAGTTGTCAATAAAAAGGCACTGATGTCAGTTCGCATGCTGGAAATCACATAGCCTTGGCACGGTTCGAAGAACACAACGCTTGGCTTCGCTACGCTGCAGAGACGCGTTTTGTTCTTCGTTCCGGGCGCGCCTGTGGATAGGTTCTTTCTATCGACAATGGAATCTCCAACATGCGAACTGCCTGTTTTTTGGCTATGGACAATGGTCGTCGGAGGGCTTGGCGCCCTCCGTCCATACTGAAGAATTGCTGCACTGGTGCGGCGTTCTCATATCGTCCCGGCGATTGCAGGAAGGCGGGGTAGAATGGGTCGAAACGGGTAGGTCTGTTGCCCGCACATCGCCGCGCCCACGCGTGTTTGGCGGTTTCGGGAGTGCGGACGAGGGGGATTACGCTTCAGCAGATGCAGTGGTGGCGCAAACGCGGGGCCTTGCAAAGGTGTCACCCCTCGGCGGACGACGCGATTATCTCACGGGACGTTCCAGCGTAATCCGGGAAAACGCGCGAAGTCGGTATCCGTGGAAAAGAGAACACAACCGTGTTCCATAGCGAGCGCCGCGAGGTGAGCGTCCGTCGTGAGGTTCCCCGCGGCACCGGCATGCTGAAGTAGCCTGGAAACGCGTTGCCAGTGTCCGGTGCCCGCCTCGACCGTTCGAACCGGGGGTCTGTCCAACCACGATTGAATGTAGCCGGAAGCCTCATCCACACTCATCGGGTGCTCAAAGATCCGGGGGTTTGTAGTGATTCGCACGAATCCGAGGATCACGACCCACGGAAGGTAGACGGCATCCAATCCGGATAGGCACCCGTCCCACCAAGCGCGAATACGGTCGTTCCTCGGTGAATCCGCGTTCACCGCGTGGATGAGGACGTTGACGTCGGGAAGGATCAACGCTTCGTTCCGCCCCGTTCTTCATCATCCATCGCTTCCACCGTCCGGCCGAGCGTGTCGAGGTCGTATCCCCGTTTCGGCCCGAGCGAACGGACCGGCGTGGTGTAGTCCCCGGCGGGGGGGCGCTCCATCGCGTCAAGGCCCATCCGGAGGGCCTGGTTGACAACCGTTTTCAGGGGCACGTCCCGCTCAGCCGCCTTCTTTTTCAGCGAGGAGATCAAGGTGTCGTCTACGGTTAGCGTTGTTCTCATACCAAAACACTATGAAGAACCGATGGGAGCGTCAAGATGCAACAATACACGCATCATAGTGGCATCCTCCCGATCGCGAATTCACACATCAGGTGGAGATATTAACAATAGTCTGATATCATATTCCCATACTACAAGCAGGAAGGAAAGGGAAATGGCGCCTATATGCTGTCCAGAAAGTCAAATCCATAGACCTCTTCGGTTCGCATCGTTCATTGTCGCGCTCCTTGTGTTCACCGTTCCGCTCTCCGCGGGCCCGCGCTACGCCCTCGTTATCGGGAACGGTGCGTATGCGCACGTTTCAGCCCTTGCCAATCCCGTGAACGACGCAAGCGACGTAAGCGCGACGCTTGAGAATCTGGGCTTTGAGGTGACGCGGCTGCTGGACGCCGGCAAAGGCGAGATCGAGCGCGCGGTGGACCAGCTCCGCGCGTCGGCGGCACGCCCCGGAACGGAGATGGCGCTCTTTTACTACTCCGGCCACGGCGTGGAGAGCGAGGGGATCAACTACCTCATCCCCGTTACCGCGGACATCTCCGATGAATACCAGTTGATGGACCAGGCGGTGAGTCTGGACCGCGTGGTGAACGCGATGGATCGCGGCCAGGCGGCGTTTACTATGGTGGTGCTGGACGCGTGTCGCGACAACCCCTTCTTCCGGACGCGGAGCGCCGGCAACCGAGGGCTCGCCGCGATGAGCGGCGGCGGGAAGGGGAGCATGATCGTCTTTGCCACCAGTCCCGGCGAGGTTGCCCTGGACGGTACGGGGCGTAACAGCCCCTTCTCCCAGGCGTTCATGGAACACGCGCCCACGCCGGGCGTTGAGATCAGTACCCTTATGCGGCGGATCAACGGCACGGTGCAGGAACTCACCGGCGGTGTCCAAACGCCGTGGTTCAACGCCTCCTACACGGGGGAGGTGTTCCTGAGCGCTGCCGAGGACCTCGCCGATACTTCCGCGCGTACAGATGCGATTAACGAAGAGTTGGCCGCCTTGGAGGCGGAAATAGAACGCCGGCAGGCGGAGATCGCCGCCGCACGGAGCCAGGAAGAGAAGGACCGCCTGGAGGCGGAGCAACGGCGCGCCCGGGCACAGGAGGCGGCAAAGCGACTACAGGCAGAGCAACTCGCACAGATCGAGGCGCAGGCGCGGCGCGTGTTGGAACAGCGAGAGGCTGAGGACGCCCTGCGCGCACAGATGGAAGCGCAGGTCGAGGCACAACGCGTGAGCCTTACGCGGCAAGCAGAAGAACGTCGTGCCCAACTCGAAGAGCTGCGCAAACAGAGCCCCGTCGGTTCCGGCGTGTGGGAGCAGTTAGAGACGATCGCCGGCATCAACCGTGCCATTGCCGATATCAATGCGCGCTTTGATGAGACGATCGCTCGCACGGAACGTGAGGTGAACGCGCTCTACGACGGGCGGATCGAGGCCATTCGAGAGAACAACCCGAAGGAACCGTGGGATACCGCCGACGAGTACGAGGAATTGATAGCCAGACTCACCGCCGGCGTAGAAACGGAGCGCACGGCGGAGATAGATAGACGACGCGCTGAATTACAGAGAAATCGCGAATCGGAACTGGTAGAACTCCGGGAACGGTTGGAAGCACGCAAAGCGGCCCTGAACGGAAGGGAGTTCACGCTCGGCGCGTCCGCTACAACGGTGCACGTGGCCCGGTTCAGCGCGGAGCAAAAGCGCTTCCCGATGGAGGTGCGCGCTTCCAACGACGACTTTGCCTTCGTTGTTCCACTCGCGTATACGATCGATTCCCAGGACCGTACTGTATTGCGGGAAGAGTACTATCGCGTCTTCAGCGCGGACCAGGCGGGCGGTCTTGCCGGAGAGATCACCTATACCGTCTTCGAACTCTATCCCGATCTGTGGGTCCTGCAACCGACGCAGACGCGCGTGGTGAATCTTCTGGAAGACGACGCGGAACTGGGACGGGTCTTGACGAGCGCCGGTGAGATGATCGTGGGCACGGCAGATGGAGTGGAACGCTTATCCGCGGTGGTACGGTTAGAATCGGGAATCGACGAAGAAGCGGAGATCCTGTTCAACGGAGTATCCGCCGGCACCACCGATCTTGTCCATACACTGCCGGAACGTGACGATCTTGGCACGATCAGAACGGAATACCGCTATCCGAACGGCACACGCCGCACGTTTGCTTTGAACGTAGTGCCCGGAATGAACGCTACAGTTGTCGTCACGCCTGACGGAGTGGAGCGCAGGGGGATGATTTGTTTATCCGGGCTGGTACCGGAGACGGTTGTGGAAATCGGCTCGACGCGCGTACCGGTTCCGAACGACGCGAGCACGGCGATTATCACCGTGCCCGACGGAACGCATCGCTACTCGATCTCCGGCCGATGGCTGGACGGAGAGACGGGCGGCCGGGTAATGATTTCCACCAACCGAAATCCGGTGGCACGCATGGATCTGCGGGAGATGGGGTTTTCCGTCGTGGGGGAGGTAACCGCCGGTCTATCGCCGGATCTCATCGATCGAGGAATAGGCGGTACCGTTGACGTGTACACTTCGAATGGAGAAGCGGTGCTTTCCGGCGTGCGTCTCAGCGAACATCAAACGACACTTTCGTTGATGCCGGGGGAATACTCCGTTGCAATCAAAAGGGACGGTGACCCCTATTACTCGCGAATTGAGACGGTGACGGTTTCCGCGCAACGAACGACGACCATCGAACTCGTCGAGATGCCCCTTTCCGTGAGGTACGAACTGGAGGAATCCCGACACCGCCTCGTGGACGTCGAACGCAAAATTTCGCGCACCGGGGCGCGGCGAATCGTGTCATGGTCGCTCCTGAGCGTCGGGGCACTGAGTCTCGGCAGTGCCGGATTCAGTTACATGCGGGGGCAGGTGGCCATGGACGCCTATGACAGCGCGACAACCACTGCCGGAGTCACCGCTGCGCGCGCCGATAGTGAACGGTGGGGAATTCTCTTCAATGTCGGGGCGATAGCCGGGGCGGGGAGTTCCCTTGCCGGTGCGGGGTTGCTTGCGTTTGGACCCGGCCGACAGGGCCTGATAGATCAAAGGAATGAGCTGAACCGGCGCATCGATGCACTGAGCGCTGAGTACGCCCGTTTGCAGGCGGAAAACGCCCTCTACGGAAGGGAGTTGTGATGAGACGGTTGTTGCATTTGATTGTTGCTACGGCAGTCGTTTTGATTCTGGCCTCCTGCTTTGATGTGTTCACTGCGGACCTTAACAGCCCCATGGACCCCGAGGCGGACGCCTACCAGGGGTATGAGACCGTTTCCAACGCCGACGACATCGCCGCCGCGTCTCAAACGGGCGCCCAATGGGTGATCTTCACGGCGAGCGAAGTGGTAGGCGCCACCGCGTACCACTTGCAGGTGACAACTACCGGGGACAGCGCCTTTGCCGCGCCGATCGTCGATAACGCCACGTTTTCGACGAACGTCATGGCCGTGACCGGCGATTTCACGGCAGGCACCACCTACCGCTGGCGCGCCCGCGCCCAAAAGGGCGGCGCCTGGGGCGCTTGGTCCGATGTAGCGACGGCATCCTTCGCGGGCGTAGCGGACATGGAACCCGCCGACGGCGAGAGTACAACGGACACAACACCCACCTTGAGGTGGGACGCGGTGATCGGCGCGGACCACTACGAGGTGCAGATCGCGAGCACGGCGGCGGGCGTGGCCGGCGCCACGCCGGTGACGGTGAACGCCCCGGCGCGCTCCTACACGTGGCCCACGGTGCTTTCGGCCGGCGACAAACTCCACTGGCGCCTCCGCGCGGTTGCCGCAGGCGGTACCCAAGGTGCCTGGAGTTCGATTGCCGACCTCACGTATTACGGGCCGTGGAACGACACCTACTGGTCCTTCCAGTCCGTCATCGCCTCGGGATCCACCGGCACCTTCAGTATGGGCTCTACCTCAGGGGACAGCGACGAGAGGCCGGTGCACTCGGTCACGCTCACGCGCCCCTACCGGATAGGCACCTATGAAGTGACCAACGACCAGTTCGCCGCGGTGATGAACGAGGCGCTGGACCGCGGGTGGGTCACCGCGAGTACAAGCACCGTCCGGAACGTCTCCGGCAGCGGCCAGGAGCTTCTGGACGTGGACGATTCCGACTGCCGGATCGACTACTCCGGCGGGAACCTTGTGGTCAACGCGGGCTACGGGAACCACCCGGTGACGGAGGTGACGTGGTACGGCGCGGTTGCCTTTGCCTACTACCTAAATGAACTGGAGAGCAGGGAACAGACCTACAGTCTTTCCGACTGGAGTATGGACGCGACGAAAGGGGGCTACCGCCTGCCCACGGAGGCGGAGTGGGAGTACGCGGCGCGCGGCGGCGCCTCATCCGGCGGCTACACCTACGCGGGGAGCAACACGGTAGGTGCCGTGGCGTGGTACACGGGCAACTCAGGCGGCAGGACGCACACTGTCGGTACCAAGGCGGCCAATGAAATAGGAACGTACGACATGAGCGGCAACCTCTGGGAGTGGGTGAACGATTGGTACGGCAGTACGTACTATTCGATCTCGCCCGGAACAAACCCGGAGGGTCCGGCATCCGGCACGTCCCGTGTTTTCCGCGGCGGGTCGTGGGCCGTCAGCTCCAGCTACCTGCACGTCGCCTACCGGCACAGGCTCGACCCGAACGGCTCGGGCGGTAGCGGCGGCTTCCGGTTGGTGGTGGGCGCGGCGCCCTGATACAGGGTCGTACCGCAGGCGCAGCCGAGGAACGACCCGTCATGAGGATCGCCACAGCGAACCGGACGGACCGGGTACCGTCGCTGCCGGGCGAACCTTCGCCCGGCAGCTTGGCGGAGAAGCAATCCGCCAGGATTGCGACCAGGGCCGGAAGCATGCCTGAGCAGGCGGCGAAGCCGCCGACCAGGGCCGGAGCGGACGGGAGGGGGTACATCTCGAAAGAGCAGTGTGTCCTCTGTACCCGGCCCCGGGACATCCGCAAAGAGATCGCCGAGGAGTGGGGCGTTTCCATTCATCAACACATCTCCACGGTACGCACCTGTTATCAGGCTCACCCGACGTAAAGCACAACCGGCGGTTTCGCGCTATACTGTTCCGTGGAATCAAACGTGATGGAACTGTCCGGCGAACAGCTACAGAAGATTGTAGACGCGGTGACGGAGCGCCTGGGCGCGGTGCGCACCGCAGACCCGGTGTCTGAAAGCGCCGTAGCGCCTGCGGGCGCGGGACCCCCGGAGAGCGGTGCCGCGCCGTACCAGCAGAGTCTACCCATGGTGCAACTTCCACCGGAGTTCTACCGGAGCCAGCGCGAAATCGCCGAACGCGTCGCCCGTCTTGAGGAACGCTTTGAGCAGATGGACAAACGCTTTGACGATCTCATTCACTATGTAGACAAGCGCTTCGTCACGATGCAGTGGACAATCGGGATCGGATTTACCGTGATTACCGTGCTGATGACGGTGTACAACTTCGTCGGCTGACGCTCATCAGGGCCGGCACACAAACCATCCCACCTCGATTGCCGGTGGAAGCGCGGCGCCCTCTTTTGCGCTATACTCATACGTGGAACCAAACGTGATGGAACTTACCGGGGAACAATTGCAAAAGATCGTAGACGCGGTGGCGGAGCGTCTGGGAGCGGTACGTACCGCGGACCCGGCGTCTGAAGGCGTCGTAGCGCCTGCGGGCGCGGGACCCCCGGAGAGCGGTGCCGCGCCGTACCAGCAGAGTCTACCCATGGTGCAACTTCCGCCGGAGTTCTACCGAAGCCAGCGGGAGATCGCCGAGCGCGTCGCCCGTCTTGAGGAACGGTTCGAGCAGATGGACAAACGCTTCGACGAACTCATTCACTACGTGGACAAACGGTTCGACGAACTCATTCACTATGTTGACAAGCGCTTCGAGCAGATGGACAATCGATTCGATGATCTCATCCACTATGTAGACAAGCGCTTTGTCACGCTGCAGTGGACGATCGGTATCGGGTTCACGGTCGTCACCGTTCTGATGACGGTGTACAACTTCGTCGGCTGAGGCTCGCCGTGGCCGGTGGGTGCTCAGCGT
This sequence comes from Spirochaetales bacterium, assembly GCA_028282545.1. Taxonomy (GTDB): domain Bacteria; phylum Spirochaetota; class Spirochaetia; order DSM-27196; family Alkalispirochaetaceae; genus JANQHT01. The sequence goes on along the minus strand of JANQHT010000086.1, from coordinate 64,428 downwards.
TGTGTCTCATCAGCGCCCATGAACCGGCTCACTTCATTCAGTACGACAACGGTTTGATACCTTGGGACACGTCGAGAGGTCCCAAACCCAATATCTTCATCGAGCAGCAGGCGACCGTCATCGCTATCGCAAGAGGGTATGCCGCCGATTTTCTGATCGCATTTCGTAAGGAGTGCGATCGCATACCGTGCGATATGCGTTTTTCGTTTAGTTATTTCAGATGTGACTGCGTGTTTAAGACGTCTTGCCGCACTATAGGCGATGCCCAATTAGCAGAGCCGGCTACGATATGGAACGCAATGGCAAAGGATATTCTTCGAGAGAAACCGTCGCGATACGACGCGCTACTATACCAACGGTCTTTGTCGTTTCAAAACCGCCTACACGTACTATAATAGGGAAACTCACACATCTGCGCTGGACGGTGAAAACGACAAACAAACGAGGGATGCCATGGAGAAAAGCATGGTCATCGTTGGTGCGGGGATCGCGGGGCTATCGACCGGATGCTACGCGCGCCTGAACGGGTACCGGACAACCATCCTGGAGGCACACAACATCCCGGGCGATCTACAACCACAAGGACACCTTCTCGATACCAACCCGTGCCTACAGTCAGATAACGATGTACCAGGGCCTCGGGGGGAGCACCACAGTACCGCAACCGGGAGCACAGCGACGCCCTCAGCCGGACCGCGAATACGGTAGTTGTCCTCGCGTCGGATCCCGTCTATGACGCTGACGAGAGGCAAATTGCGGAGTTCCGTCGTTGCCGACTACACTACAGGCATGCCTGATTCGATCGGATTCGCATATCTCACAACGCCTGCGGCAGGCGCCTCCCTTTCTTGCGGCGACGTACTCTCATTGCTCCCCCGGGCGATTGAAAATGTACTAATGGAGGTTGCGTGACACAGCCAGGTCGGAACTCGTAGAAATGGTTGTCCGCGTGCGTCTCTTTACCCGCTATTTTTTGTCCATGCTGATTCCGGTATCGGTCCTGGTCGTGGTTGGTTTTTTATCGGTGTTCTATACGCGTCGGGAGACACGACGTGAGCTGGAGCGTCTCCACGATGGTATCGTCGTGCAGGTTGAACAAGCGGTTGAATCATTCATCGCCGAGCTGGACGCGACCGGCGTAGCGATTAGCTCCTCCTCGGATCTTCTCGTCGACTTGCGCGAGGCCTTCGACGAACGGATGACTGATTACTCGGGATTCGAAACGATTCGCCTTATTCAATCGGTCATCAACCCTTCGGTGTACGCGCGACCCGCGCTACACAGTTTGTACGTCTACTTTGACGATTTCCCCGAAGCGATCCTTACCAGTGAGTTTGATGTGGTTCCTGAGGATCAAATACCCGACTTCGGGTGGTTGGACACGTACCGAGCAATGTCGGGGAGCACGGAAATGCATGTCGAGCGTCGGCAGTATCGGCCTCTGGTCAACACGGCGATGGGGTCCGAACAGGTGATCACGATCTACCGTCGAATCTTTCCGCTCGCCAGGCCCTCAATGCGTGGCGTCGTCGTTCTCAACATTTCCGTGCCGGAGCTGGAGTCGCTCGTTCGTTCGATGCAGACTCATTCAGGGCAGATGCTCTCGATCCAGGCGCCGGATGGACGGTTTCTTTTCGGGGAACCACCGGGCTATCCCGGCCGATACCAAGCGTCGGCCAAAACCGCAGATGCGGGTTGGCGCTACACGCTCTACACGCCGTCAGAGGTGTTTCTTCAACCATCCGATACCGTGTTTCGGATTTCCGTCGCAATCGTAATCGCCGCAAGTGCGATCGGAGTGATCGTGGCGCTCTATCTGACGCGTCGTCACTTTGCGCACATCCAAAACGTACTGGAAATCGTCGAGCGCGCCGATGCCGGCGGGGAGTTGCCGAACCTCGATGAACACTCGCGAACCGGATTCAGTTACGTGACCTATCAGATTCTTCGCACTGTGATGGAAAAGAAATACCTCGAAATCGAGTTGTCGGAGCGGGAGTTGCGGGAGAAAACGCTCGAGTTGCTTTTCCTGCGTTCACAGCTCAATCCCCATTTCCTGTTCAACACGCTCGAGGTAATCAACTGGAAGGTACTCGATCACACCAAAGTGCCATCCGAAATCAACACGATGATTTCACGGCTCTCGGCGATTCTGAAGTACTCGCTTCGCGCGCCGTCGCGCTACGTGCCACTCTCCGATGAGATCGAGAACTGTCGCAACTACCTGACGTTGCAGAAATCGAGATACGGGGACCGGCTCAACTACCGATGCAATGTCGAACCGGATGTGCTATACGCCACAGTGATTCCCATGGTTCTTCAACCGCTGGTTGAGAATGCGATCTACCACGGCATACGTGAACTGCCGGAAGGGGGCGAGGTGGCGGTTTCCGCTTATCGCTCGGGCGAACACCTTCAACTCCGCGTATCCGACTCGGGCAACGGCGTTTCGGAGGCGGAACTGGTTGCACTTCGCGCGGCACTTTCGGATCGCAACACGATTTCGACGGGGCACGTGGGTATCGCCAACAGCCATCGAAGGCTGGTCCTGGCGTTTGGAAACGATGCGCGTCTGCAATTGAACAACGGCGCGGATCGAGGGTTCGTCGTTACCGTTCATCTGCCACTCGTGCCCTACGACGATGGACTTGCCCGTCGGTACTCCGATGGTGAGACGCCGTAGTATTCGCGGAAACGCCGCGCGAAGTTCTTTGGTGTCGAATAACCGACGATCCGGCTAATCTCATAGGTTCGATAGCGACTGGTGCGAAGCAGCCGCGCCGCATGCTCCATCCGCACCTTTTGCACGAGTTCGGAAAAGTGCGTACCCGTCAGTTCGAAGTATCGACGACTCACGTACTGAGGATTCAAATCGACAAAATCTGCAACTCGTTCAAGCGACGCTTCGTTGAAGTGGCCGCGAACCCACTCCGATATGGTTTCGGCAAGGTCGGAGGGTTCCGAGCCTCCCTCTTCATCGCGGGCGGCGAGTGTACGCCTTAGTTCGAAAAGCGTCGCATAGAGCGTTTCGAAGTTGGTCGGCTTGAGCAAAAACTGCCACGCGCCAAGTGAAACGGCGCGCTGAGCGAACTCAAAATCGCGGTATGCGGTGAGAAACAGAACCACAAGATCGGGAAACTCCGTTCGCGCGATGTGACACAGTTCGAGTCCATCGAGCCCGGGCATGCGAATATCGGAAAGAACCACGTCGATCGGTTGTGCGCGCAACACCGAAAGCGCATCGGTCCCATTGGTGCACGTTGCGCACACCTCGAAGCCGAGTTGCCGCCAGGGAACGTGGGTTTCGAGTCCGTGAAGTATGGGTGGTTCGTCGTCCACCAGAAGAACCCGGATTGAACGCATGGCAGACAATAGTCGAAAAATGATACCTTCTGTCAAGCTTTGTGCGGTTTACTCCGGGGTGATCCGCCTCAACAATGAACCAAGACTAAAGAAAGGAGGGTCACTGTGAAAAGAACAGTAACCGCGATTTTATTGGTTCTCTTTGTTGCGGGCATGGTATTTGCGTCTGGAGAGCCGGAAGGTGAAGGTAGCGACTCACTCCGCGTTATGTGGTGGGGATCGCAGAACCGGCACGAACGGACGATTGAAACGCTTGAACTCTACGAGGCCAATAACGATGGCCTGGAAGTGACCTACGAGTTCGCCGGTTGGACCGACTATTGGACAAAACTCACCACTATGGCAGCCGGGAGAAATCTTCCCGACGTGATACAGCAGGACTATGCATACCTGACAGAGTGGCAATCCCGTGGGTTGATTCAACCTCTCGACCCATTCGTCGACTCTGGTCTTTTTGACTTTTCCGATGTTGCCGACGCGAACTTGGCGGGCGGTCGAATCGACGGCCAGTTGTACGGCGTGAACCTGGGTGTCAACTCACAGTGCATGGTGCTCGACGTCGCAAGGTTTGAAGAGGCGGGCGTTCCCCTCCCGGACGATGACTGGACCTGGAGCGAGTTCGAAGAGATCGTGCTGAAATTACACGAAGAAACGGGCGTATTCGGGTTTGGCGCAGGCCTGCTGGGCGAGCAACTCTGGAAGTCGCTCTACCTCGCCGACGGCTCATGGGCGTTCAACGACGATGGGACCGCACTCGGCTACGAAGATGACAGTGTCTTTATTGAGTATATTGAGATGGTACTTCGCCTGCAGGAAGCGGGGGCGATTCCCCACATCAGTCGCGAGGCGAGCGACTACGCCAATGGCGACAACCTCGAGATGCAACCAATTATCCCCGGCGACGCGGCGATGGCGTCCATGTGGAGCAACCAGCTGACCGCGATGTGGACCGCGGCCGGCGGACCGGAGGAGCGCGATTTCGTAATGGTCATGTTGCCCCGTCTCGAACAAGGGCGTCCGGGGCACTACATCAAACCGTCGATGTTTTTCGCGATTTCCCGCGATGCGCAGAACCCCGACGAAGCGGCTCGATTTATCGACTTTGTTACCAACGATTTGGGCGCAAACCAGATTCTGCTTGCCGAGCGCGGCGTTCCGATCGCAGATGCAGTACGTGACGACCTGACCACCCGCGTCGGCCGACCGCAGGAGGTCGTGTTTGAGTTCATGTCGCGTGTCGGTGCGGACAGCTCTCCGATTCCCGCGCCCGATCCCGTTGGGTACACTGATCTGATTCAGAACGTGTATTTCCCGGTCGTTCGCGACGGTGTACGGTTTGGCGAATACACTCCCAGCGAGGCAACCGAGATTCTTCGGGAGCGTGCAGCTGAAATACTTGGCGCAGCGAATTAATTCCTGACGTCATACTGCGGGACCGGTTAGAGCGATGGACGTACTCGTTCGTCGCTCACCGGTCCTTTTGTTTGGAGAGAGTGATGGACAGACGTTTGTTGGAGAACCGTCGCCGTGCAATCGCGGGTTACCTCTTTATTTCGCCGTGGTTGATCGGCTTTTTGACGCTCACACTGCTGCCGATTCTTGGCGTTGTATACCTGAGTTTTACCAAGTACGACATCTTCACCGCGCCCCAGTGGATCGGTCTGGGCAACTTTGTGCGAATGTTTACCGGCGACCCTCGCTATTGGAAATCGGTCGGCGCGACCTTCTACTTTGCGATCGTATCGGTACCGCTGAAACTGTTTTTCGCTTTGATGGTTGCGATGATTCTCAACGCCCCCCATCGAGGACTCGACTTTTATCGAGCGGTCTATTACACGCCATCGATATTGGGTACGAGCGTTGCGGTCGCGGTTATGTGGCGCGAGATATTCGGGTTCGACGGCTTGATAAACGCGCTCCTCGCCAATATCGGGATTCGAAGCGAGATGGCGTGGCTTGGCGATCCTCGAACCGCGGTATGGACACTAATTCTGCTGGTGATCTGGCAGTTCGGCTCGCCGATGCTCATTTTTCTGGCGGGACTCAAGCAGATACCCGATGAGCTCTACGAGAGCGCCCACATCGACGGGGCCAGAGGCGTGCGCAAGTTCTTTTGGATTACACTGCCGCTCCTCTCACCGGTTATCTTTTTCAATCTCGTTATGCAGATCATTTTCGGGCTCACCGTGTTTACCCAACCGTTTATCATCACGCAGGGCGGTCCGTTGGATACGACCAACTTCTACGCGCTCTATCTATACCGGCGCGCGTTCGAGACATTCCAGATGGGATACGGAGCCGCGATGGCGCTCGTTCTTTTGCTCGTTGTCGCCTTTTTTACCGGAATCGTCTTTAAGAGTTCATCGCTTTGGGTCTTCTACGAATCGAAGGAGGGCAAGGCGTGAGTTCCTCAGTCCTTTCTATGCGAACGCGGCGTCGTTTTCGTGAGGTTGTGTTTCACGTGCTGGTGTTTTCCTTTGGCGTGGTTATGCTCTACCCACTCCTGTGGCTCGCGGGTAGTAGCTTCAAACCCTCTACCGAAATCTGGACGACCGTTTCCAACATCGTTCCACGTACCTTTACGGTAGCGCACTACATAAACGGGTGGCGAGGATTCGGCGGTGTGAGCTTTGCCACGTTCTACCGCAACTCGTTCTTGTATGCCGGGTTGGGTACCCTTGCCTCGGTCGCAACCTCGGCGTTTGTCGCCTTTGGGTTTGCCCGGGTTCGCTTTCCGGGACGCAATATCTGGTTCGGATGTATGCTGGCTACATTGATGCTGCCGGTGCAGATTCAGATCATTCCGCAGTACATCCTCTTCACGCAGCTTAGATGGGTGAACACGTTTTGGCCGCTGATTCTGCCACGCGCCCTCGGGCAGGCGGGGCAGGCGTTTTTCATTTTTATGATTGTCCAGTTCATTCGTGGAATTCCGATCGAGTTGGACGAGGCCGCTTCGATCGACGGACTGGGGCGTTTCGGTATCTTCAATCGAATCGTGATGCCGCTGGTGAAACCGGCTCTGGTTACCTCAGGTATCTTTTCGTTCTACTGGACGTGGGCGGACTTTTTGACGCCGCTAATCTATCTGAACGATCCGCGCCTCTACACGGTTTCGGTGGCACTGCGCGCGTTCGCCGATCCATCGGGCCAAACCGATTGGGGAGCGATCTTCGCGATGTCCTTCTTGTCGTTGGTGCCGGTGCTGATCGTTTTCGTGATATTCCAAAAGCAGATCGTCGAGGGTATCAGCACCTCGGGACTAAAAGGGTAGGACGCACACGATGGGTGATGGAATGAACTACGCCCCACGGGCGGCAAAAAACGAGGTGGTACAACGGGGAGCTTTTCTCGTTGGCGTGATCGGTTTGGATCACGGCCATATCTACGGTATGTGTCAGTCGCTTCAGGATGCCGGCGCGATAATTGACAGTGTCTACGATCCCGACCCGGCAAAGGTTGAGACCTTTCGCGAGCGCTTTCCCGAGGTGAAAGTCGCTCGCTCCAAGGAGGAGGTTCTCGACAACGACGCGATCCACATGGTCGCGTCGGCGGCGATTCCAAGCGACCGCGGTCCGCTCGGCCTAGAGACGCACGCTGCCGGCAAACACTACATGTCGGATAAGGCGCCGTTTACCACGCGAGAGCAGCTTGCGGCGGCGCGCGCGAGCGTGGCGGAACGCAATTTGCGTTGGGGCGTATGCTACAGCGAGCGTGTGCAAAACGAGTCGGGCGTGTTTGCCGGGCAGCTGATCGAGCAAGGAGCGATTGGGCGAGTGCTCCAGGTAATCGGTCTCGGTCCGCACCGCCTGCAGGCGCACAATCGTCCGGAGTGGTTCTTTCAACGCGAGAAATACGGCGGTATTCTCATCGACATCGGTAGTCACCAGATCGAGCAGTTTCTCTACTACAGTGGCGCCGAATCGGCGCGGGTCGTCCACGCCAAAGTTGGCAACCTCGCGCATCCGGAGTACCCCGAACTCGAAGATTTTGGTGACGCGTCGTTGGTTGCCGACAACGGTTCCTCAAACTACTTCCGCGTGGACTGGTTTGCGCCCGACGGCCTCTCGACGTGGGGCGACGGGCGCACGGTCATACTCGGTACCGAGGGCTACATCGAGCTTCGCAAGTACGTGGACGTTGCCTACAAACAGCAGGAAAACACCGTTATTCTCGTGGACAGCCGCGGCGAGCACCGCTTTGAGTGCACGGGGCAAGTCGGTTTTCCCTATTTTGGCGAGTTCATTCTCGACTGCGTAAACGGAACCAACCTTGCAATGCCGCAGGAACACACCTTTCGTGCGGCAGAGCTCTGTATAGACGCGCAGGAGCAGGCGATGGTAATTGCACGAGGAGAGCGCGGTGAGTAATGCGACGCGTATCGCGGTTGTCGGGCTTGGCAATATGGGTCAGGCGCACTGTCGAGATCTTGCATCGATCGATGGGGCAGATCTCTGCGCAGTCGTTGACGTTGACGCATCACGCCGTGACGCAATCGCGACGAAAACTCGTTCCCGTGGTTTCGAGAGCCTGAACGAGGCGATAGAGCGGGGGGACCTTAACGCGGTAGTGGTCGCGACGCCGCACCCCTCGCATCGCGAGTTGACCGAGCAGGCTTTCGCCGCCGGTCTCCACGTTTTGGTCGAGAAGCCGGTTGCCATCGACATCAAGGATGGTTTGGCGATCAACGATGCGTACGGACGCGCTCGATCCAAGCGTCCCGATCTGCGGTTCGCAATCATGTTTCAACAACGAACCTACGGATACTGGCGCGCGATTCGCGAGCTGGTTTCGAGCGGCGAGTTGGGAGCAATAATTCGCGCTACGTGGATCATCACAGACTGGTTTCGAACGCAGGTGTATTATGACTCGGGTGATTGGCGGGCCAAATGGCGTACCGAAGGTGGTGGTGTCACGATGAACCAGGCTCCCCACAACCTCGACTTGTACCAGTGGATCGTCGGGCGCCCGCAACGCTTGACTGCGGTTGGTGCATTCGGAAAGTACCACCGCATCGAGGTTGAAGACGAGATTTCGATCGTGCTCGAGCACGAGAGCGGTGCGATCGGCCATATCATTTCGTCGACCGGCGAGTCTCCGGGAACCAACAGGCTGGAAATTGCGACGGAGCGTGGAAAGCTGGTCTTCGAGAATGGTGCAATCGCGTTCGATCGTACCGATGAATCGATATTGGAGTTTCTCCGAACGTCGCCGAGTAAGTTCACCCACGTACCAAGCGAAGCGCAGCAGGTGCCCTTCGATCACCATGGTGAGTTGGGACATCGGTTTGTGCTCGAAAACTTCGTCCAAGCGATCGACGATCCTAGCACCCCTTTGATCGCGGAAGGAATCGAAGGTGTTGCCTCCCTCGAAATTGCAAACGCCGCGATCTACTCAGCGTGGACGCGTAGCGGCGTCGACTTACCGCTTAATCCAGAGGAGTATCGAACCTTTCTCACCTCACTGTAGAGGCTGGAAAGGACCGACGTTTTCTAAGGAGTCACCTCGTCGATAGAGACGACGCGTCCCGAGGCGATGCTGAGGTTGCCCAACATACCGACGGCTATGGAGCGAATGCCCGATTGGTGATCGGCGGCGCGTTCGAGGGGATCAGTCGCTGGATCGGGCGAAAAGATGTCGGCGAGCAGCCGGCGGTCGCCTCCACCGTGACCAACTTCGTTCGCTCCCGGAACCGGCACATCGTACGCGTCGCCAAGTATCGGCAGTACCCGAATCGATACCTGCTCGTACGGTTGGTCGGTTCCGTCGGCGTCCGACCTGCCGCGATCGTCGGCGCTACCGGCAACGGTCGTCCGTTCGACAACTTCGTATTCGATCCTGCCCGCGTCCCCGTTGAAGGCGACGCGAAACCCCTCCCACGGGGAGTAGGCGGTCAAGTGATACGTCATGCGGGCGCCACTGCGGTAGCAAACAACGACCGAAAGATCGTCTTCGATGCTGATGTAGTTTCCAAAAACGTTTTCGTCACGACGGTAGCCGTCGTACTTCTCCGCATCGAGGTAGAGCGATCGCAATTCGGGATCGCGGTTGAGGTTGAGAGCGAATTGGTCGTCATCAGGCGCGTTGCTGCCGCGATCGTAAAAGTCCGTGATGCCGCGCCTTTCGGCGTTTTCACGACCATAAAACACAAGGTCGCCTGTCGCGTATACCGTGGAGGGGGAGTCTGCGAGCCACCAGTTGACGAGGTCGAAGTGGTGCGTTGCTTTGTGAACAAGCAGGCCGCCTGAGTTCCGCTTGTCGCGATGCCAGCGACGAAAGTAGTCAGCGCCGTGATGCGTATCGAGAAGCCACTCGAAGTGTACGGACTTCACGCGCCCGATCGCCTTTTTGACTTGCAGCAATTCCCGTATGGCGCTATTGCGTGGTGAGTAGCGATAGTTGAAGGTAACGCGGATTGAGCGGCCGGTCCGTTTTCGAGCCTCCTCAATGCGCCGCAGTTTGGATGGATCGATGGTCAGCGGTTTTTCCACGACGACATCGCACCCCGCCTCCATCGACCGCACGATGTACTCGTCGTGGGTACGATCGATCGAGGTGACGATCACGATGTCCACCCTGCCGGTGCGAATCAGCTCTTCGAACTTTTCCGGCGGGCCCGACAACGGGTTGGCGCCGCCCGCTTTGGCTCGTTCCATTGCAAGGTCGAGGCGGTGAGGGTTGATGTCGCATAGCGCCACAATGTGGGCAGAGTGGCTGTGTTCGGACAAGATAGCGTCGAGGTACATCCGGTATCGGCTACCAACGCCGACAATCATGTAACGTTTCATGGTGAAATAGTAGCCGATCTGTACGAGGGAGTGACCTACTGGACGCCCAACGTCAATATCTTCCGCGATCTTCGGTGGGGCCGCGGACAGGAAACATAGGGCGAGGATCTGCCTCCGTTTGAAGAGTATTCGATGCATGGACGTACGTACCGGTTCGGACAACAGGCGGTGTTCCCCCTTGGATTCGGTCTCGGCTATTCGAGGATCGCGTACGAGTCGGTTCGCTGCCCGCACGCTACGATAGTCGATGGCCACAATCACTTCACCGTGAATCCATCCCTAGTCGACTACTGCGGAGGATCGGCGCGCGAAGGGGTGGAAGTGGATTTGGGTGCGATCGAGTTGAAGGTTTGGGTCCGCAATCGAGGGGAGCACGATCAGGTTGAAACGGTTCAGTGTTACCGCGAATTCACCGACGGGGAATCATCCTTTGGCGACACGCGGAAATACAACCTGTGCGGTTACTCGAAAGTGACGGTGCCCGCCGGACAGAGTTGCGAGGTGACCGTGCGCATTCCCATCCGCGAGCTGCGTCTCTTTGATCAGTCGGGAGCCGCGTGGGTTCCGACGCAGATGCCGATTGCCTTTGCGATTACGGATTGGGCCCCCCTCCCGACGAACGGAATACCAACACGATCCCCAAACACACTCGACATCACCGTGATGCTTCAACCTCACTCGTAACCCGTCGCGTGAACGGCGCCCACGGGAGCGAACGTTCCGAGGGAAGCGCACGCGTATCTGAAAGCTCGCCAAGTGCGTCCTCGATACCGTGGACCACACGATAGCGCTCATCATCTACATCAACTGCGCTCCAGTATTGGTTCGGAATCGCGGGCACGCAGAACTCGGCGGTTTCGTCGCTGCCGCGATGCTCCTGGGACTCGGTCCGTCGAGCTACGCCAAACGCGGCGGTGACAACCTGGAGGTGACGACGAGCTCCCGCGACATCAACCAAGTTGTTTCGAATCGAACCGCCCGCGTCGGTTTCGGCGAGGGTTTCAACCGCCGCGCGCAGAGCGAGTGCGTTGAGAGCGCGCCCTCCTGCGCCACGATACAGCAACTCGCCGCGATCGTCTGAAACATCCGCAGAAAAACGGCGCAACGTGTCGGGAAACTCCCAACGAAGTGTACCGCTCTCTCCAACAACCTCGATTACCGGATCTCTGGTGTTCAGGCAACTGTGGCACGCGATAAAGTGAATAACGGGACCGCTGTACCGCCTGGCATTGCGTGTCGCAATGCGAATCACCTGGAGGTCCGCCGTCTCGATATCGTGAACTCGCGCGTGTTCGGCCGTAATGCGATGCGCACCAAAACCCAAGCGAAAGGCCATTTCGAGGCACGCGTGAAGAAAATGCGCCGCCGCGTTTTGCGTCGGACTGTCCAAAATCGGTATGCCATCGAGGCGGAGCTTCCCAGCCCAGGAAGCGCGTCGATAGTAACTCTCAGGACGGGGCCACATCGTACTCGATGTGATGGCCGCTATCTCGCCGATCGCGCCGGTCGCAACCATCTCAAGCATTGTACCCATCGATTTCGAGAGAGGGTACTGGAATCCAAACCACAGAGATCGGCCGCAATCTTCGGCGGTTCGACGCATCTCTTCCAGTTCGTCGAGCGACCCGGCCGCCGGTTTTTCGCACAGCACGTCGAACCCGGCCTTGAGCGCCGTGACGGTCATGGAGCAATGGAGTGGAATGGGTACCGGCAGCACCAACAGTTCCGCGTGTCGCTTCCCAAGCGTCTCGTTTGCTATCAGCTCCGTGAACGAGCTATGGACCCGCCAACCCGCATCCGTATGGCGGGAAACCGAGTCGCCATACTCCGCCGACGGCGTAAAGCGGGGATCGACGACAACACTTCCAAGGCGGCAGCAACCCTTGTCCGCGAGAACGTGCACCTGTTCAAGTAGCACCGCAGCGTATCCGCCGGATCCGACGATGTGAACGACAACCGGCGTATTGGATTTGCCCATAGCGTCATTGTACCTGGTTGCAAACCAAGGATGAAAGAAGAACGTATCTCGTGGTGAAGACACCGAAGCGGCTCGAGTGCCACGTTCCAGTAGATCGCAACGACAATTTGATACCGGAGAACAGGATGTCGAATAACAAGGGGGCTGGATCACCGCGTCCGTGAATCACCTCACCTCTACGGAGCCGACGCTCCCCAGCCACGGCTCACGAACGTACTCGTGTGGGTGGAAGTGAACGCCGTTACACGCGGAGGGTAGCTATGAGGCGGTGCGGGTGGAAGTGAAAGCAGTTACTGGCGGAGTGTAGACTCCCGCCCGGGTCGCATGAGCTTAGTAGCGCTTGCGTACCAGCGCCCGCCGCGTCTTGCGGACTGCATCCGCGTAGAACGCTTCGCGGTTTAATGCGACCCCCACGGCAACGGCATCAATGACAGACAACTGGGCAATGCGGGAGGACATCGGTTCGAAACGATACGCGGTTTCGCTCGAACTGACCGAAAAGACGAGTGAGGCAACCTTTGACACGGGCGACTTCATATGGCTGGTAATCGCGATGGTTGTCGCCCCGACCTCGTTCGCAAGTTCTATCGCTTCGATGATGTCCTTGGAAGATCCGGAGTGGGTGATCGCCACAACCACGTCTTCCGGTCCGAGCAGCGACGCCTGCATCACCTGCATGTGAGTGTCGTCGTACCACCGGCAGGGAATACCGAGGCGGAAGAACTTGTGCACCGCATCCATCGCGACCGATGCCGAGCCTCCGAGCCCGAAAAACGAAATGGTGCGCGCCTCCGAGCACACGTCGATGGCCCGTTGAAGAACGTCGTAATCGATCATCGAAAGGGAGTCTTGCAGCGTGGCGATGGTAGCCTGGAAGATCTTCTGGGCGAGCGTGCGGGCGTCGTCGCCTTCCACAACCGCCTCGTGAATGTTCTTGATTCGTGGAACGACGGACTGAGCCAGGGCAATCTTAAAATCCTGGTAGCCACGGTATCCAACGCGTCTACAGAAACGGATCACGGTGGGTTCGCTCACACCGGCACCTTCGGCAAGTTCGCTGATCGAGTAGTGAACGACCTCTTCCGGATTGGCCGTGACGAAATTCGCCACCTTTGCTTCGCTCTTTCGAAGCTCGCCCATTCGATCGTTGATGAAATCGAGCCTCGGAGCGGTGTTTACGCGGGCAGGATCATCCACAGGCGACAGCATATCACTAACCCATGAGCGATGGCAAAAGTGTTACCAGCAGCGGGACGTAGGTGATCAGGATCAATACCGCCACCTCGCTTGCGAGGAATGGCACCGTGTGGCGAATGACGTTTGAGACAGGGACGCCGGCGAAGGGTACGGTCAGATAGAGACAGGAACCGACCGGCGGCGTCACCAAGCCGATCGCAAGGTTGGTTACCATGACAATTCCAAAGTGAATGGGATCGAGACCGTACTGCATCGCGATCGGTAAAAGGATTGGCCCCAGAACCAGGAGCGCCGCAGTGAGATCCATCACCGCGCCGACGATCAGGAGGAACAGGTTCACCAACAGCAGAAAAACGTACGGATTGTCCGTGAGTTCCTGGAGCCCTCGGGCGAGCGACTGCGGCACCTGGGCACTCGTCAACAGCCATGCCACGCCTGAGGCGGTTGCCACGATCATCATGACGGTGCCGGAGGTTATCGCGGCACGGATCACGGATCGGTAGAAGGTACGCCAGGTCATCTCGCGGTAGACGAATACGGATACCAGGAGCGCGTACACCACCGCGATGGTCGATGCCTCGGTCACGGTGAAGACACCGCCGAGAATACCACCCAGTACGATCAGGGGGAGGAGTAACGCCCAGAACGTCCGGACGAATCGTTGCAGGAGTACGCGAAACGCAACCCGCTGTTCGCGCGGGTAACCGGCCATCTTGGACGTAACGTACGCCGTGACGAGCATGGCGAGTCCGATCAGCACTCCCGGGACCAAACCGCCGAGAAACAATCGAATTACCGATATCTCGGCGATAAATCCGAGTACGATCATCGGGATACTCGGGGGAATAATGATCCCGATCGTGGAACTCGCTGCGGTCACGCCGGCAGCGTAGCCGGGGGCGTATCCTTTCTCCTTCATGGAGGGAATCAGGAGCGAACCCATCATCGCCGCATCCGCCACGGACGATCCGGACAATCCCGCCATGAGCATGCTCGCACCGATATTCACCAGTGCGAGGCCGCCGGTGATCCACCCGATTAGACCGTTTACAAAATCGACGAGCCGTTTGGTTATTCCGCCGGAGGACATAAACTCGGCGGTGAGCATAAAGAAGGGAATCGCGATCAAGGAGAAGTTGTCGGCTCCGATGACCAACTGCTGCGCGACGAGCAGGAGCGGCAGGTTGGTTTGGGTAACGATCAGGACGATCATCGTCAAACCCAACGAATAGGCGACCGGTACACCGACGATCAGGAGTACGAAAAACACCGCCAGGAACCACCAGATCATTCTGTTGACGCCCTCTCCGACCCACTCGTGATGCGCGCAACGACACGTCGCGTGAGGAACACCGCGGCAAGGACCGACGCCACCGGACCCACCGCGTATACGAGCGTCATTGGAATCCCACTTCCGGGTCCGCGGTATCCGATGTTGACGTCGATGAGGCGAAACCCGAAGCGGAACCAGACGTAGAGAAAGACAAAAATCGTGGCGTCGGCAACGTACGTCAGGACGACTCGAACACGGGGGCCGACGTGTTCGGTCAACAAGTCCATTCCGACGTGGGCACCGTGGTTGAGGCCGATGGCGGCTCCCAGGAAAGTGAGCCACACGAACTGATACCGCGCCAGCTCATGGGCCCACGTCAGTGACGTCCCGAGGAGGTAGCGGCCCACAACGTTGGCAAACACCATCCCCGCCATTGAAAGTAGCAGGACAAAGATGATCACCTCCACAATTCGTTCGATGGTCTTCACTGCACCTCCCGGTCGGCATTAAAGGAATGAGCCGGTACACACCTACAGCGCACCGGCCCAATCAGTATAGTCCGAGGATCGAGGATTAGTTGCCGACGGCAAGGATCGCGTTGATCAGCTCCGGCGCCCACGGGTAGTTGGCGGCGAACTCGTCGCGAACCGTTGCCGTGGCGGCGCGGAACGCGTCAACGTCGGGATACGTTACCACAAGCCCGGCATCTTCAACGGTTTTCAGGTAGTCTGCCGTTGTGTCCGCGAGCAATTGCCGTTGCTGGGCGGCCGCGGCATCCGCTGCCTGTTGGAACATCGCCCGATCGTCAGCGCTGAGCGAGTTCCACAGATCCAGGTTCATGACGATCGAACCGTGACTGAACATGTGGTTGGAGATCGAGACGTGATCCTGCACTTCATAGAAGTTGGATGCGACCAGCGTGGCCAGGGGATTATCCTGGCCATCGACAACGCGGGTGGAGAGGGCATTGAACACTTCGCTGAACGGCATCGTGACGACGTTGAACCCGGCAGATTCGGCCAGGGCAATGTACATCTCATTCTCGGGCATGCGCATCTTGATGCCATCGGCATCGGCCGGTGAAGCGATGGGGCGAACGCCGTTGGAGAATACGCGGAACCCGTTCCCTATCCAGGCAAGAACCTTGAGACCGGCATCTTCGAAGGCGGCTTCGAATTCATCGCCGAGTTCGCCGTCTAAAACACGCCACACGTGGTCGTAGTCGTTGAACATAAAGGGCAACTCAAGCACCTTAAGAACCGGGTACGACTCTGAGAGCAGACCACCGGCCACACCCATTTCGATCGTACCCAGACGGACGCCCTCGGTTAGCTCGCGCTCGGCGCCGAGGCTGGAACTGTCGTACACCTCGACGACGTATCTCCCGTCGGAGAGATCCGCCACCTGGGGCACAAACGTCTCCCGCAGCGCCACGTTGACGGGGTGCGACGGGGCGTAGAAGTTGGCAATCTTAATTACCTGAGCTTCAACGGTTTCGGCTTCAGCCCCGCCGGAAGCAAACGCGCCGACCGTAGCGAACGAGGCCAAGACAATTACAAAAACAACATAACTGAACCGTTTCATTGGGTCCTCCTTGTGAAATATGTAGTAATTTTACCACATAAACCCGAGTTGTAAAGAGAAAAATTCGGATATCACAGGAAATTGTTTTCAATATTGACCGAAACGTCTTCTTATTGTAGTATATTTACATTATGGCGGCACACCACGGTTCTGCGCGCGGCACAATCCTCATTACGGCACGATCATTCGGATTGAACGATCCCGCGCACCTTCAGCGCCTCCGAGACGCCGGGTACGAGATCGTCGAATGTCGGGAGGGAGCCGGGTTCGAATCGGATTGCCTCTCACTGCACTTGGGTGGTGCCTGCGGTTGGATCGTCTCGACCGCTCCGGTCAGCGCCGATACGCTCCGGCACGCACCCAACCTGAGGGCCGTTGTCAAACACGGCGTTGGGGTCGACAACATCGACGTTGCCGAGTGTGCTCGACGGAGCATTACCGTTGCAAACGCTCCCGGACAAAACCACACACCGGTCGCGGACCTCACCATCGGTTTGATGCTTGGTTTGAGCCGGCAAATATACTCCGCCCACAGATCCGTCGTGGAAGGCGAGTGGCCCCGAGTCATGGGTGTCGGTCTTGGTGGAAAGAGCGTCGCCGTGCTCGGGCTGGGGCGCATCGGGATGGCCGTCGCGGAGAGGGTGCGCGCTTTTGGTTGCACTGTGATCGCATTCGATCCGCCGGCGGCCAAACGCGGTGGCGTGCCGGACTGGATTGAACTTGCACCGACGATTGAAAAGGCGGTTGCCGACGCGGACTTTGTGTCAATCCACCTTCCCCTGGCAGACGAAACGCGTCGCATCATAAGCGACAACCTCATAGCCGGGATGAAACGCGGCGCCTTTGTGGTTAACACGGCGCGCGGCGGTGTCGTCGATGAACGTTCGATTCACTCCGCTCTCGTAGAGAAACGGATCGGAGGGTACGCAACCGACGTGTTCGAGCAGGAACCGCCAACCGGGTCGCCGCTTCTGAGCCTCGACAACGTGTTGTTCACTCCACACATCGCCTCGTACACGAAAGATTCTATGGTTCGACTCGGCGATGACGTGGTGGATGCGATTCTCAGTGCATTGGACGGTATCCGTCCGGCGACTGCAATCAACTAGCCGGAAAAACACAGGATCGCTCCGTTCACCGGGCGCTACCGTTTTCCCGCAGCGGCGGTGGTAAAAAGCCACGATGTGGTAAAAAAGAAGCGCCCCTGTGGACGCTTTTTCTATATCTTGGGTCACCCGGATTTGAACTGAACCAAGGCTCCCTGTCTCTGTGTCAACCCTTTAGATCCAAACCGAGAGCGTCGAAGCCTCCCTTGATGATACCGGCCACGCGTTCGTAGACCTCGTCCGAGCGATCGGGCAGACGCATCGGTGAACGGGGGTACCCCGCGTCATTGCCGCGCGCATACAGACCGAGGTGCGAAATAATCGTGCTGTCGGTGAAGTGCATCTTTGCGCTGAGATCCGCCATGACCACGTAGGCTTTCTCGGCGCGATCCCATTCGCCGGCAGTCGTCGCGTGAACCAGTTCCGTGATGATTTCCGGTGCCCAGTTGTTCATTCCCGCGATCATCGCTCGTACGCCCATGTGGTAGAAGGGAAGCCATCCGGTCGATGTGCCGAGAATGATCTGGAAACCGGAGTTCTCTTGGCGCGCCTCGTAGGCCAAACGGCTGAGAAACCCGACGTTGAGCGGGCTGTCCTTGAGACCGGCCAGACCCGACTTCATCAGTTCCTTCACGAACTTCACGGACATGGTGAACCGCGAAGTAGCGGGGTTGTTGTAGGCGAACACGGGGATATCGACGGCTTTGATAATGGCCTGGTAGTAATCGCGGACGTCCTCCTCGGTGAATTTGTAGTAAAACGGGGGGACCGCACCCACCGCCACGGCGCCCGCCTTTTCGGCCGCCTTTGCGAGTGCGACGGCGTCGTCGGTCCGGAGAGCACCGACGTGGGGCAAAAGAAACGCGCCCGGCAGCGTCGACGCCACTTCCGCGGCGATCTCATAGACGCGCGTCCGTTCCGCTACCGACATCAGGGGGCCCGCGCCGTAGCTGCCGGTCAGGAAGAGCCCGTCCAGCCCACGGTCGAACATCCACTTCATGTGCCACGCCGTCTTGTCGTCATCGATCGATCCGTCGGCGGCAAAGATCGTGATATTGGGAACCAGTGATCCAGTGATCATACATTTACTCCTATAGGTAGTATGCTTTTGTCGGTCGCGACGCGACCGTTTTCCATTTTTCGAACTGCTCGGTGAGCGTACCGGTGGGCTGAATCGTCTTCGCGGAAGGGCGGGGCAGCTCCACGGGGTTTCCTATCGCGTTCGCCGCCGACAGAGCCGCTCCCTCCGCAGCGAAGTAGTCGGCCCCATCGGGCAGGATCATCGGCACCGGCACACACCCGGCCAGGTCATCCATAAACAACTGGTGACCGGTGCCTCCGCCCGCTACCAGGCACGGCGTAGTTCCATCACTCGGCAGATGCGATTCGATCATCCAGGCGATGCCAAACGCAACTGACCTGCGAATCGCACTTCCGATCGCGTTGTGCGACGTGTCGGGGCCAACTCCAATCAGAGCGGGAACGGCACGGGTGTCCCAAAGCGGCCACTGCACACCGAAAACCCACGGCACAAACAACGGTTCCGGACCTTTGGTAAACGCGTCGACCGCGTAGCCCGCACTTCGAAACTGATCGAGCATCCCGAATCCGGCGCGAGAGATACCACCTCGTACTGCGCGGTGTTCGTCGATTCGAAAGACCCAGTGCGCTTGATCGTTGTCAGTATCGACCTCTGTCGGTACGGTTGCAGTCACCGGAAAGTTCACGATCGCGCGAGCCGCAACCGAGGTTCCGAGGTTGGCCGCGACGGTAGCATATTCGGCGCCGCGAACGGATGCAGAGACGCCGTCCCCGAGTCCCGGAACGATCGCAAAGTGGTCGGTGAATCCGAACTCCTTGCGGACGACGCCAATACGTTCGTCGTGACGGACGATCATCGGCAGATCGCCGATCGGAACACCCCACGCGGCGTACCGCTCACACCATCGGTTTGCACGCACGTCGTATATCCCGGTAGCCGACGCTTCGGACATGTCTACCACACGACGCCCGCTGTAGTGCTCGATGAGAGCTGCTTTGATGCCATACGGCAACAGCGAAATCCCGCGCCGGCGTTGCTCATCGATATCCGCCAATTTGAAGATAGGGAAGATTGGATCCGGTTGAGCTCCGCTCGCCGGGCATACCTCTCGGAACTCATTTCCAAGATGTGGTGCCAGTTTCCACGGTGAATCCCAACCCACAACGCTCCCGGTGCCCGTAACAAGCGAGTACATCTGGGTGGTAAAAGCAACGGCGCGGATTTCGTTCTCCTCGCTGACCACCACAATCGCTTCGTCGATTGCACTGATATAGTCGGTTAGGTGAACTGCTCGGCCGCCGTGGCCCGAATATGCGTGTGTTGCCCGGACGCGGACTTCGGATGTGTCTATCTGGTATGCGACGTACTTGAGAGAACTCGTACCCACATCAAGACCAAGAACCACCGGGGGGCGACTGTGCATATATGTAATTATACTACTTATTTTGCGAATCGGAAGGGAGTTTTGCCGGTTTTTTCAGTTGTAACGCGGTATTTTACGTAATATAATTACTAAATGGCGTTGATTCCAGGCCGAATAGCATCGCTGCCCATTCCAAAACTGTTCCCGGTGCGTCAATCGTTTCCCGATGAACATCTTGAGGATGTTCGATCCGTCGTTCGGACGGCGGTTCAGTCTCAAATCGACGAGAGCGGTTTGATGCCGGGAAAGCGCGTTGCCGTAGCCGTTGGAAGTCGCGGCATTGCCAACCTAGTTTGCATCGTTCGCGAAATCGTCGCAGTTTTCCGAGACCGACGGCTCGACGTTTCTATTGTTTCTGCAATGGGAAGCCACGGCGGTGGGACGTCTGATGGTCAGCGCGCGGTGTTGGCCGCGTTGGGTATAACTGAAATCGCCGTGGGAGCCCCGATTGATACCGAGATGGACGTTTTTCCCATCGGTGAAACGGATGACGGCGTTCCCGTGATGGTAGGTACCTCCCTTGTTGAGTACGATGCCGTGGTCCCGGTGAACCGCGTCAAACCGCACACCGACTACAGCGGTACCGTAGAAAGCGGAATCTGCAAGATGCTCGCGATCGGGTTTGGCCGCCACGACGGGTGTTCCCGACTTCACGAGGAGGGTTTTGACGCATTTGCCCGCCTGATCCCGGAAGCGGCCTCCGTGGTCCTGAACTCGGTACACGTCCCGTTCGGACTGGCGATTATCGAAAACGCATACGACAGAACGGAACACATCGAAGCTATTCCCGGCGGCGCCATAATCCAGCGCGAACCGGAACTGCTCGCCCGGGCGTATCGCAACATGCCGCGGCTTCGATTCCGGTACATAGACGTGTTGATCATCGACGAGATCGGCAAAGATATCAGCGGCGCCGGCATGGATCCGAATATCGTCGGCCGTACGGCGAAAGGTGTGCTACCCGGTTTCACCGGACCGTTGATCGATCGGATAATCGTCGCAGGGATCACGCCGGTCAGTCACGGGAATGCGATTGGAGTGGGTCTCGCCGACTTCGTGCTGGAACCCGTTGCGGCGGTGTTTGACCGAGAGTCGACCTACGCAAATGCGATCGCCTCGGGTAATCCCGAAAGCGGCCGGATGCCGATCGTTTTTCCTGATCTCGAAGACGCCGTTAGAGCAGCGCTCATGACCTCTCGCGTGCGCGACTGGCGCGACGCCTCGATCGTACGTATTAAGAATACCCTGGAATTAGGTGAAATTGCCGTTTCCGAGCCCCTTCTATCGACGGTTGATAGCGACTCGGCAATGACTCGCCTCTGAAAAAAACCGAATCGGTCACGCGGGAGGATATTCCACCCTCAGTTTGCAGACAACGCCGCCTCCCGCACCGCCGTGGGCGTGTTGCCCGTCCAATCGGAGAAGGCGCGGAAAAACGAGTTGGCGTCTTCAAAACCGATCAGGTAGGAGATCTCCGTGGCCGTCAGGCGTGAGTTCTTCAGGTAGTGTTCCGCAAGCTCGTGCCGCACGTTCTTGAGGACTTCCTGGAAGGTGGTCCCCTCGGCGTGTAATTTGCGTTGCAGTGTCCGTTTACTCATGATGAGTTTTTCCGCCACGGCGTCCATCGACGCGAGCCCGCTCGGAAGGTACTCGAGCAGAACGGCATCGACGCGATCGGTCACGGTCGCGGTGGAATCGAGATCGGCCAGGCGTCGGCGTAATTCAGGTGCAAAGGTCTCCCAGATGCCCTCGTTCGCTGTGAGAAAGGGACGCCGGGCGTCGGCCATGGAGAAGGTGAGCGTGGGCCGTTGCGCCGGCTGCACTTCAACGCCGAAGTACTCGACGTACTCCGTCGTGACCGGTGAAAGGTCCGGAGCACCCGCGAATGTCGGGTAGATCTCTTCCCGTGTTCCCATCCGGGCGAGGGCAACAAAAAAGGCGAGTTCCATGAGGATCAATGACTCCGGCGGGCGCGGATCGTCCTCCCACCATTCCAGGGATAGGGTGAAGTCCATGGTGCGCTCTTCGACATGCAGCGTGATGGGCGCCACCAGGGGTTTGAACATGCTGATCCGGCCCAGGGCGGTCGCGTAATCGGGGCTGCAGAGCGCGGCAAAGAGGAGCGGTGAAAACCCCTCCGAGGTGATCCTGGATGCCGCGGCGATAGGGAAGGCGGGGATGTCCGCCAACTCGACGACGGCGTTCCACATCCGGTAGTAGTCGGCGCTCGGTAGTCGTTGGCTTTCCCGCGCCAGGAGGTCTTCGGGGAGGCGTGCCCGGCGGAGTACGTCGGCGGGTTCCACGCCGATATCCCGCAGTATCGTCCGCAGGTTGGGGTCCACCGCCCAGCCGTTGTTTCGTTTCATGGCCCTATTGTACTCCTCCTGCCGTCCATCTGGACCGGCACATCGCGCCAAGTGATATCCCGATCGCGTCATCCGGTCTATGGCCGCCTAGCCCGGTAAGGAGTCAATCCCAAGAGGAGTCGAGGTCACCGTCCACATCACGATCCGGCCGCGTCGAGTTTACGGCGGGAGACGCCGAAACGCTCGCCTCGATCGGCGAGTCCGATCGGTTCGACGTGCACCAGGACATCGTACACGTCCGCAACCGCCGCCTTGATGGAGCGCTCGGTCTCGGCGGCGATCTCATGCGCTTCGGCAACGGTGAGCGCACCATCAACTTCGATATCGAGGTCGACGATTTTCATCGGACCAATCGATCGAATACGCGCGCGATGGGGGTGTTCGGCGCCCGGAACGAGTTCGACGGCGTCGAATATCTGCCGGTACGTTCGTGCGTCGCTGTGACCCTCCATGAGCTCCGATGTCGTATCGATAAAGATGCGAAACGCGATCACCAGGATATAGGCGCTCACGAGCAGTGCGATCACGGAATCGATAACCGGCAGCGAAAGCGCGTGGGCCAGGATGAGACCTACCAGGACACCTACCGAAATGACGATGTCCGCGCGCATGTTCTCGGCGTCTGCTATGAGCATGGCGCTGTTGACCCGCCGGCCGACCCGTCTCTTGTAGACCGCCAGGGCCGTTTTACCGACCACCGATGCGAGCGTCACCCAGATCGCGAATACCGACGGGAGTCGCCGGGCCTCGGCAGCCGCCAGGTGACCCACGGAACCGATCGCAAGTTGCGTTCCCGCGAAGAAGATCAGAAACGCGAGCGCCCTGGTTGCGATCGTCTCCGCGCGGCTGTGACCGTATGGGTGGCCTATGTCGGGCGGCGCCGTTGTCACGCGGGCCGCTATCAGTGTGATGCCGCCGGTCAGTACGTCGAGGGCGGAGTCGATTCCGTCACTGATCACGGCAACGCTGCCGGCCATGAATCCGGCAACGATCTTGGCTACGGCGAGCACGCCGTTCCCCGCCATCCCGACGATTGAGGCGCGGACTATTTTTCGGCCTCGGGCCTGGATCGATTCCATATGACTACCGGTCCCACCCGTACTTGACCGCTGCAAGCCCCGCCTGCGTCCGGTCGCGGAAATCGAACGCCGTCAGGATTGACGACACGTAGTTTTTCACCGTCCCTTCGGAGAGGTACAGTTCGTCGGCGATTTCCCGGTTTGTGTGGCCGCGGCCCAGTACGCGCAGGACGTCCCGCTCCCGCTCGGTAAGAGCGTCGTACAACGATTGGATATCGGCGTCCGGTTCGGAGGGCCGCGCTTGTTTTGCCTCCATCCCGCCCATGAGCGTTCCCACCACCCCCGGCGCGAACTGGAAGGTTCCGCTGTTCGCCTGCAGGACGGCCCGCCCCAGCTCTTCCGGCGGTACGTCCTTCATCAGGTATCCAACGGCGCCGGCGCGCAGCGATTTGACGACGTATTCCTCGTCGTCGAAGGTGGTAAGCATGAGGACCCTCGCACGCACACCCCGCTGTTTGAGTTCCTCCGCCGCCGCGATGCCGTCCATTTCCGGCATCCGGATATCGAGGAGGATCACGTCCGGATCCAGCTCACCCGCGAGAGCGACGCACTCGCGGCCGTTGGCGCCCATCCCGACGATGTCGATATCGGGTTGAAGCGCAAGGAGTGACGCAATCCCGTCTCGGACCAACTGCTGGTCGTCAACGATCAGCGTTCGTACCGCCATCGCCTTCCTCTCCTAAGAGTCGCTCCGGGCTTCGTGGAGCCCGGGCATCGAGTACCGTGCCACCGCCGCTTCGAGATTGAACCGTGACCGATCCTCGGATCAACTCGAATCGTCGTTGGAGTCCAACCAAGCCAAAGCCCGCGCCGCGGGTCTCGGAAACTCCCTTGGGCCTCGGCGTCTCGTCCTGACCGAGTACTCCTGGTACCGTTGTAGCAAACCCGCGGCCGTTGTCGGCGACCGAGATCGTCGCTTCGTCGCGTCCGAGTGTCACGGACACCGTCGCTTTGGACGCATCGGCGTGCTTCAGGATGTTGGTGACCGCCTCCTGGACAAACCGGTAGATCGCGATACGGACGGCGTAGTTGTAGCCTCCGTCTTCACCGTTCCATTCGAAGGTGGTCACGACCCCCGCCGCTTCGAGTTGGGCAACGAGCCGCGTCACCGACTCACGCAGGTCCAGATCTGCCTCGTCTCCCCGCAGATGCCCAAGCGATTCGCGGATATCGTGCATGGCGTCGCCGGCGGTGGTACGCGCCGCTTCGATACCGGCCAGCGCCTGGTCGGTATCGACGTCAAAATACGCCTTGGCCTTGTTGAGCTGAATGGTAATGGCCGTCAGGGCGTGACCGATGCTGTCGTGGAGATCCCGGGCGATGCGATTGCGCTCCTCCAGGGCCACCGTGTGGCCAACCTCTTCCGCGTACAGGCGTAGCCTCGCCTCCGATTCGTGTAACTCGTGCAGCAGTCGGCTTCGTTCGCGGTTGCGCGTGCGTTCGGTATCCCACAACCAGGCGAGGGTGAAGAAGAACACAACGATTATGGACCGATAGATCAGGAAACCGATGCGTTCGTTGCCGAGTTCCCAGCCGCGATCAAGAAGGCCTACCGTGAGTGGGACAATGAGGAAGAGACCGGTGAGCGTGTACCCCAATACACGCGAAAAGGCGAAGTACGTGTAGAACGCCAGGAGCGGAACCAGCGCGGCGGTGGCCGGGTGCATCCGGATACGCGCGTCAACACCGAACGAATCGATTACCGCAGCCGCGATTACCGCCGTCCGAACAAGGAACAGGGCCTGGATAACGAACCGATGTCGGTACCGATACCGTGAGATTGCAAATTCCGCCAGTTCGAGCAACGCGTACACGGCGATGCCGACGATCGCCAGGGCGTGTTGCGGCCCGGGGACGCGAAACCGGTCCGGTCCGCGCCTGACAAAGAGGAGACCCGGAACGACGAGAAGGATGTACAGCAGGATCACGATCAGACGTATCGTATCGTTTCGATCGCGCAGGGTCGCGTAATAGTGCACGGGACGAGTGTACCATTCGCCGGACCTATCGCCCACGACCACGGTCATAACTTTGTCACCGCAATGGCATGACGCGGGTCACATTACGTTGTGACTCGGGGCGGTCAATTCATGAGTCGAATCAGTGTCCGGCACCGGGTGCGTCGGACGATACTCGGGCCATGAAACGAACAGTTGCCTGTGGAGCGATGCTCGTCGCCGTTGCGATGTTTGGGTGGAGCGAATCAATTGTGCTCACCATCGACGGTGCAGTCGAACTCGCGATAGAAAACAACGCCGACCTCGAGAATGCCCGGATCGATGTACTCGGTGCCGCCCGCCGGGCGGATTCGGCGTGGAACGTGTTTCTTCCGTCGATCAGCGTGTCGACATCTTTGAATCACACCGCGTCGGCCTTTTCCGACCCCTTCATCCCTCGCGACGGCTGGACGTTCTCGGGCGCCGTGAACGTTTCGCTTCCGTTGCAGGCGAGCCTGCCGGAGCAGATCAAGGCGACGCAATTGGCCCTGGAGGCGCAAGAGATCAGCTACGAACAAGCACGGCTTTATCTGCAGGTACAGGTGGAACGGGAGTTTGCCTACCTGCTCGTGGCGCGGTCAAACGTGAACCTCCTTGCGACAAGCCTGGACCTGGCGGAGCAGCGCTACGAACAGACGCGGATCCTCTACGAAAACGGCCGCGCCTCCGAACTCTCAATGCTGCAGGCACAGGTGAGTGCGGCAAATCAGCGCCCCACCTACCTCCAGGCGGTAGCCGACTACGAGGAACGCTTGCGGACGTTCCTGATCGTTTTGGGGCTTGATCCAACGACGGAGATCGAGTTGACCGGGGCGGTCGAACCGTCTGAGATGGCTTTGGACGCAGACCGGCTCGCGTCGGAGTTGCTTGAGAACCGGCCGGACATACAAAGCCTACGGACGCAGGTGGAAACGCTCGAAAACACGCTCCGTCTCTCTTCACGATCACAGCGGCTCCCGACACTGGCCCTCTCCGCCGGTTGGAACACCAGCGTTCCCGACCCCTTCACGGGTGACTCCTGGCGGAACACCACGATGACGGGGCCGGGAACGTGGACCGACGCGGCCACCGTCGGCGTGTCGGTGTCGGTACCGATCGACAGTTGGATACCCGGTTCCGGCGCGGACGTCGCGCTTGACTCGACCGCGGACGCCGTTGAGCAGGCGCAAAACCGTCTCATGTACTCGCTCGATTCGGCGCGCACGGAGATTGCCAACCTCGTGGCGGAACTGGAAACGGCGTGGATCACGATGGAGGAGTCAAAGGTAAACGTGGAACTCTCCCAAACGGCCTATGACCTGAGTGAAGAGGCGTACCGCCGCGGTACGGTGGACCGGCTGAGCGTCGAGGATTCGCAACAGAGCTATCTCTCCGCGCAGCAGACGCTTCTCTTTAACCAATACAGCTACTACTCGGGACTCCTGAGTCTGAAACTGGCGCTCGGCGTTGACTCGATCGAGCAGATACCAACCTTGTGAGGAAGAAACGATGAATGACATGAGCCATCTCCCGGAAGAGACAAACGCGCGCGCCCGGCGGCGCAAACGAATCGGCGACCGGATCGTGCAGGTAGCGTTGTTGCTGCTCATAGCCGGTGGTATTGCGATGATTATGCGCACGCTTTCGCCGTCCGCCGGCGCGGCGCCCACCGGCGGCAGGTTTCCCGGCGGCGCTCCGCCACGGGGAGCGATGCCCGGCAGACCCGGTAGGATGGCCGGGTCGGGTGCAGCGGCGCCTGCCGGCGTATCGGCGAAACCGGTCAGCGTGACAACGGTATCGCGCGCAACGGTGGAGGAGACGATCCGTGTAAACGGTGACGTGGAAACGACGACATCGGTCTCGATCTACCCCGACGCCGGTGGAAAAATCGTCGAACACGCCGTTTCCGTGGGTGACGCGGTTCGCGTGGGCAGCACGATCGCAGTGGTGGACCCGTCGATCCCCGGGCAACGGTACGAGATGAGCGGCGTTCTCTCGACAATCCGTGGTACCGTGACCGCGATACACGCGCAAGTGGGGGCCACCGTTTCCACCCAGACGCCGGTTGCAACCGTGGGAGACCTCCAGGACCTGGAGATCACCACCTTTGTGCCGGAGCGTTTCGTTGACGCGATCCGTACGGGTCTCGTCGCCGGCGTGACCTTCGAAGCCTTTCCCGGAGAGTCCTTCGAAGCAAGGGTAGTTGAAATCAGTCCCGTTCTCGACGCCGCCAGCCGAACCGTGGAGGTGACGCTCGTTCCAGTTACGCCGGACGGACGTATCAAGGTCGGCATGTTCGCCTCAATCAAACTGGTGACGCGAGACGCGCGGGATGTCGTCACCGTTCCCACCGAGGCAATTACCTCCTACTACGACGATGAGATCGTCTACGTACTCAACGAGAGTGGTGACGCCGTGGAGCGGCGCGTGATCACCAGGGGGCTCGCATCGTCCTCCCTCGTGCAGGTCACCGCCGGTGTGGTCGAGGGCGAACAGGTGGTTATCGCCGGGTTGAGCTCGATCACCGACGGCGCCTCCGTCCGGGTCGTCGAGTAGGAGGCGGACATGAACCTTTCCCAGATTTCCGTGGATCGGCCCGTTACCGTCCTTGTCATTGCCACGGCCGTCATTGCGGTCGCGATGGTAATGGTTCCGCAGATCGCGGTGGAGATGTTTCCATCGATAGAACCGCCCTTCGCCATGGTGGTGACCTCCTATCCCGGCGCAAATCCTCTGGAGGTGGAGCAGAACGTCACGGAGCGGCTCGAGAAACAGCTCTCGAACCTGAGCGGTCTCGAGTCGATGACGTCCACGTCGTCCTCGGGCAGCAGTCGCATTCAGTTGGAGTTCGGATTCGACGTGGACCTATCGGAGGCGAAGGACGATATTCGCGACTCGCTCGAGGTTGTCCAGAATGCTCTACCCGATGACGCCGGCTCACCGCAGATCAGAACCTTCGACTCCTTCTCGGATTCTATCGTTGAGTTGGTGATGGTGGGCGACGAATCACCGGACACGCTCAAGCGGCTCGGGGAAGAGGTGGTTCAGCCTCTCCTGGAGCGGGTTGACGGCGTTGCATCGGCAGACGTTATGGGCGGCGAGACGCGGGTGGTCCGTGTTGATCTGCGGGGTAACCGCCTCGAAGCGTACGGAATTACCGCCAATCAGGTCACCGCTGCACTAAAAAACGAGAATGTCCAGATGAGCAGCGGCGACATTACGGTGCACAACAGGGTGTACGACATAAGCGTCGACGAAGAGTACACCTCGCTCGAGGAGATCAAGCGCGCCGTCGTTGCCAACGTGCGCGTCCCCGGGGAGGGTTCGGTCAACCGGTCACACGTGGTTCGATTGGAAGACATCGCCGATGTCTACGAAGGCGTGGCCGATACAGCCAATACCGTCTACGTCAACGGGGAGCCGGCGATCATGCTGGACGTCCTCAACGAAAGCGACACCAATTCGGTACAGGTGGCAACGGCCGCAACGGACGCACTGGAGGCAATCAACGCCGAACTGCCGGAAGGAGTATCCGTTACCGTTCTCTACGACAACACGACCTACATCGGATCCGTTCTGTCCACGGTGTACACCTCGGCGTATCAGGGAATCATCCTGGCGATGGTAGTTCTCTTTCTTTTCCTGCGAAATTGGCGCACAACGCTGATCATCGGGATCTCCATCCCCATCTCACTCCTGGTGACTCTCATGTGTATGTACTTCTTCGATATCACATTGAACATGATCTCGCTGACGGGACTGGTCCTCGGGTTGGGAATGATCGTGGACAATTCGATCGTCATCCTGGAGAACATCTACAAGTATCGCGAACGAGGCGCCAAACTACGCCCGGCGGCGATTCTGGGATCAAAGGAGATGCTCACCGCCATCGTGGCGTCAACGCTGACAACACTTAGCGTCTTCATCCCGATGATCATCTGGAAGGATGACCTGGGCATGATCGGTGAAGTCTTCAGCGATCTCGTCTTCACCGTTGTGATCGCGCTCTCGGTATCGCTCCTGGTGGCGGTCACGATTGTGCCCGCCCTGAGCGCCGGCGTTATCAAAATCTTCACGCCCACGCAGCGCACGCCGCAAATCCGTTTCTTACACGCGCTGAGTGGTGCCGGCGAGGCGGTGCTGGTTGCTCTGGAACGCGCCTACCGCGGTGCACTCCGCTTTGCCCTTTCCAATCGGCTGCTGGTACTCACCCTCGTGGTAGTGGTGCTGGGAATGTCCGTGGCGGTCTTCTCGACGATGGGGATAAACTTTGCCCCCGGCGGGGAGTCGGACGACGCCGTCACGGTTCGTCTCACCATGCCGGTAGGAACCAGCCTGGCCCGGACCGAGGAGGTCATCTTTGCCATGGCCGAGCTGGTGGAGGAAAACGTCGACGGCTACGAGAAGCTGACCGCTTCCACGGGAGGACGCGGCGGCGGCACGAACACCGGCTCTATCCGAATCGTTCTACCGCAGCCGGAGGAGCAAATCCAGTCGCCGGCGGAGATTCAGACGGAATTGCGGAAGTTCATCAACCTCTTCCCCGACGCGGAGTTCACCTTTTCCGCGGGACGCGGTTTTGGAGCCGGCGCCGCCATTGACGTGATCGTGCAGTCGGACAACCTCGACTTGGCGTCGGAGACGGCCGCGGAGATCAAGGAGCTGATCAAGGCGAACGTGCCGGGAGCGGAAGACCCCGTTACCGATCTGGACGACGGCGTGCCGGAGTACCGCGTTGTAATTGACAAGGATCGCGCCGCGGCGTACGGCCTCACGGTCTCCGGCATCGCCTTGGCGATCGACACGCTCGTTGACGGGAGCACTCCTACTACCTACTGGGAGGGGGGAACCGAGTTGGACGTGATCGTGCAGTTGGCGGAAGAGGAACGAGAGACGCTCCCGGATCTGGACGCGCTCTTTCTGGTCTCGTCAACCGGTGAACGGGTGGCGCTGTCGAACGTTGCGACCTACACGGAAGCGGTAGGTCCCAAGGATATCACCCGCGAGGACGAGACGCGAACCGTCCACGTTACCGCGGACCTGGCGACGGGCGCCACCGCAACGGAGGTCATGGCGCAGATCGAAGCGCTCCTGGCGGCGGAGTATGTGGCCCCGGAGGGCGTCGAAGTCGACTTTGGCGGTGACAGCGACGAGATCCAGGAACTGATCGGCCCGCTACTGACCGTAGTGGCCGTGGCGATTCTCATGATCTTTGCCGTCATGGCCAGCCAGTTCGAGTCGCTGGTGGATCCCTTTATCATCTTCTTCTCTATCCCGCTGCTCTTCATCGGCGTGGTCGGTATCTACCAAATTACGGGCGAAGCGTTCAGCCTCTTCTCGGTCATTGGGATGGTGGTCCTGGCGGGTATCGTTGTGAACAACGGTATTGTCCTGGTGGACTACACCAATCTCCTGCGGAAACGGGGATCAAAACTCTACGACGCCGTCCTCGAAGCGGCCCCCAGCCGTTTGCGTCCCGTGCTCATGACCAGCCTCACGACCATACTCGGGATGGTGCCCCTGGGCTTCTTCCCCGGGGAGGGCACGGAGATGATTCGGCCGATCGGACAGACGATCGTCGGCGGCCTGGTGGGAAGCACCTTCATCACGCTCTTCGTAACGCCCGTCGTCTACACGCTGGTAAACAGCGATCGCAAGCGGGGCGGGGTGTGGCAACGCTTGATTCGGCGCCGGTCGGCGCCCGGGACCGCCGCAGCGGCAACCGAGAACGAGATCCGGGAGGTAGCGGGATGAGCACGGACAACGCCACGGCGCGCCGCGTCGAGATAATCGCCAACCAGTCAATCGAGGAAGACGTGATCGACCGGCTCACGCGCGCCGGTCACGGGGAGTCGTTCACCTACATGCGCCCCGTCTACGGGCGCGGTTCAGCGGGCCGGCGGGAGGGTTCCTCTACGTGGCCCGAGACGAACGTCATGTTCGTGGTCTACCTCTCTGTGAAGGAGGCGCGCATACTCCAGGAGTCGATGCAAAGCCTCAAGGAGACGTTCCCCAGGGAGGGAATCAAGGTGTGGATCAGCGCCGCGGCGGAGAGTTGATCGGAGAACGACAAGAAGAGGGGGGCGGTAGGTTGCGGTCGGGCGCCGCGCTATGATCCACGACGCACGGAAAGTACATCTCAGGGGACACCTGTAACCAGCACAACAAGGAAGCTGCGGCCGGCTTGCAGTCCCCTCTGCAAGGCACAGCGCCGCGCCTGGACCGGGGTAGTCCCCGATCGGTATCCGACAGCATTCCGACGGCCGTATATTTTCTCGGGGTGGATGCCGGGAGGTCCAGTTGGCGCGAAGGGAAGCTGGAAAGATAGCGACGCAGTACTACGTTCTCCTTGGTCTCTATACGCTCGCTGCGTCCGTGGTGTGGGGCATCAACACGCTTTTTCTGATCGGCGCGGGTCTCACCGTGTTCGAAGTATTCGTTGCCAACGCCTCATTTGCGATAGGCATGGTTCTCTTCGAGGTGCCTACCGGTGCCGTTGCGGATGTCCGGGGGAGGCGTTTCTCGTTTCTCCTTGGTGTTCTTACGGTGCTGGTGACGAGCGTCGGCTACCTCCTCGGGTACGTCTTTACTCTCGGCATCGTCTACTTTGTGATCTTTTCCGTGCTCCTCGGCCTGGGATTCACCTTCTACTCCGGCGCGCTCGAAGCGTGGGCCGTAGACCAGATCATCGCCTGCGGCGAAGAGGGACGTCTTAAAGACGTCTTCGCGACCGGAGGCGCGATCATGGCCGCTGCAACGCTCATCGGCACCTTCTCCGGCGGCCTCATCGCGGACGTGGACCTTGCACTCACGTACGTTGTCAGGTCGGCCCTTCTGTTCGCCCTCTTTGTGTGGGCGCTTTTCACCATGAAAGAACCGCGGCGCGAAGCAGCCGCGACGGGTTCGTGGGCCGGTGCCATCGTCAACACGGCGAAAGAGAGCATCGAATACGGGTGGAAACGATCCGAGGTGCGGTCCATCGTGCTGATTTCGTTGTTTCAAGGAACGGTGGGGATGTGGGCGTGGTACGCATGGCAACCGTACCTCCTGGAGCTCCTTGGTGACTCTGAGGCGTACTGGGTCGCCGGTGCCATCTCCGTGGGCACGTCCTCGATGATGCTGCTCGGCAGCCGCGTCAGTTCGTGGTGGGGCGGAGTTGCAAAGAGCCCGCGGATTCGATTCACCGCACCCCTGGCGGTTTCCGTCATCTGTGTATTCCTGCTCGGATTCCTCTCTTCTTTCTGGCCGTCCCTGATAGCCTTGATGGGAATGATGTTCACCATGGGGCTCTACGGTCCGGTCAAGCAGACGTACATGCACGCCTTTATTCCGTCCGCCAAGCGCGCTACGGTGATCTCTTTCGATTCTCTGGTAGGGAGTATCGGTGGCAGTGTGGGGCAACCCGCGCTCGGGGCTATCAGCCAAGGGTACGGTTTTGCGGCGGGTTATATGGTGGGCGCGGCCGTCATGGTGCCGACACTGCTCCTCGTGCCGGGGCGCCGGGCGGAATCGAAGCGGAGCAACGAGGTCACGCTTCCCTCCCATAGCGAGTTTCCAGCGACCGGAGGCTGCGGTCCAGGACAAAGGCCAGAAGTGCAGCCACGAGCGCACCATGAAGAACAAAGGCCGGGTTGAATCGCACCAATCCTGCGATAATCGGTACGCCCAGGCCGCCGGCGCCGACGATTGCGCCCAGCGTTGCCGTTCCCACGTTGATCACAACCGCCGTTCGTACCCCGCCTAGAATCACCGGGAAGGCCAGCGGCAGTTCTATTCGCAGCAAGCGAACCACGGGGCCCATACCCATACCCGCAGCCGCGTCCAGCACGGCCGGCGGGACGGACCGGATGCCGGCGATCGTGTTTTCCAGGACGGGAAAGATACTGAAAAGAAAGAGTGCGAACACCGCAGGTTTTGTACCGAACCCGAGCGCCGGTACCGCCAGGGCCAGCACCGCCGCGGGCGGGAAGGTCTGAGCTATCGCCGCGGCACCCTTGACGAGGGAGAGGAACTCCTCGCCGCCGCGCCTGGTGACGGCCACGCCCGCCCCGATTCCGGCGATTACCGCCGGCAGCGACGAGATGGCGACCAGAGCGAGGTGTTGACCCAACAGCGTCACCATGGTGGATCGTGTGTAGAGGTGATCGGGCACGTCGGGGAAGAGAAATCGAAAGAACGCCGTTGCAACCGGGGGAATTAGGCACAGGCCCAGGGCCGCCGGCGTGACGATCCACCCCGCGGCGCGTCGGAACCTCACAACGCGGTACCCCTGGTTGAAAACTCCTGGATCGCCGCCAACGTGACGGAACCGGTGAGCCTTCCATCGCCGTCCGCCACCGGCAGCGACTGCACCCCTTCGTGGATCATCCGCGAAAGGGCGTCCTTGACGGAACCCTCCTCGCGCAGGCAGAACTCCGCGGCTACGACGCGATGAAGCGCTTCGCCCACCGTGGTGCCCGCCGATACGGCATCGGTATCGACCCACCCGACGAATCGTCCGTCCTCGTCGACTACCCAGGGAAACCGGTACTCCGACGCGATCTCCGTTGCCTCCAGGTCGACGCCGAGTCCCTCGGCGGGCACCATGATATCCGCCACTGCAAATCTGGCCAGGCGTTTCAGGGCGCGATCGGCGCCGACGAAATCGCGGACAAAGGAAGTTGCCGGCCGGGCCAGCAGGTCCTCCGGTGAATCGGCCTGCACTATCCGACCCTCCTGCATCACTACCACGGTGTCCGCCATGCGAATCGCCTCGTCTATGTCGTGGGTGACAAAGACCACGGTTTTTTTGAGCTTGCGCTGGATTTTGATGAACTCCGACTGGAGGATATCCCTCGTCAGCGGATCCACTGCGCCAAAGGGTTCGTCCATCAGAACGATCTGGGGATCAGCGGCGAGCGCCCGGGCGACGCCGATGCGCTGTGCCTCGCCGCCGCTCAACTGTGAGGGGTACTTCTCCCCGTACTCGCCGGGATCCAGCCCTACCAGATCCAGCAACTCGTTCACCCGCGCGGCGGTGGACTTCTTGTCCCACTTCAGAAGGCGCGGCACGGTCGCAACGTTTTGCGAGACCGTCATGTGGGGAAAGAGCCCCACCTGCTGGATGACGTAGCCGATGTTGCGGCGCAGTTCGTTTACGTCGCGTGTTTCGACGGGGCTGCCGTCGAGACGGATCGATCCGGATGTGGGTTCCACAAGCCGGTTGATCATGCGAAGCGTCGTCGTTTTCCCGCACCCGGACGGTCCGATAAGTACGCAGAGCGTTCCCGTGGGAATTCGCAACGAAAGGTCTTCAACGGCGAGGGTTTCACCGTACTCTTTGCGAACGTTGGTCAGTTCAATCATGGTTGAACCGGTATTCCTTTTGGCGATAGAAGGGGGATGATCACGGCGAAAAACCGATCAAGCAGGATCGCCATGGCCAGCACAGGCAACACACCGAGCATGATCAGATCCGGGGCGTTCTGTCCCAGCCCCTGGAAGACAAACGATCCGAGCCCGCCCGCGCCGATCAAGGCGGCTACCACGACGTTTCCCACCGCCTGGACAACGGCAACGCGGATGCCGGTCAACACGACCGGGGTCGCCAGGGGTACGTAGATCTGCAGGAACAGTGCCTTGGTGTCCATCCCCATGCCCCGGGCAGCGTCCGCGACGGCTGGATCAACACCGGCGAAACCCAGGTAGGTGTTGCGGGCGATCGGCAGAAGCGCGTAGAGCGTGAGAGCGATATACGCCGGCGTAAACCCTATTCCCCGCAGGCCCCACTGCCGTAGTACCGGGAAGCGCATGGAGAGAAAGGCGAGTGGAGCGATGAGCAGTCCGAAGAGCGCGAGGCTCGGAATCGTCTGGACGCCGTTGACAAATGCGAAAAGCGGGCTCTCCAGGATGGGGCGCCTCCAGGCACCGATGCCGATGCCGACGCCGACCACCGTAGCGGTCCCTACCGACCACCCCAAGAGCATCAGGTGACGTCCCATCTCATACAAGAAGCGATCACGCTTGCCCAGGAACTCAAGGTAGGTACTGAGAAACTGCACGGCCGGCGAAAAGGCAAACGTGACGATCGCCGCCGCAACCATCAGGAAGAACAGGCGATTTCTAACCCGCGTTTGAAGATCGAGCAGAACAAAGGCGACCGAAAACAGCCCGATCCACATGTGCGGCCCCAGCGAAATCCGCGAGTAGGTGACTCCGAGCGCGTCGAGCCATCCCGGGGCCATGTGGATGATCAGGAGATGCAACAGGGTCAACCCAATAGCGATCCATGCCGGAACACGTGGGCCGGTACGTCCCGCCACGGAAACCGCCAGCAGCACCCAGGCGACAAGCAGCAGGGCGGCAAAGAGCGGCGAGAGATCCCAGAGCGGGAACGCATCACCGCTTACGACGCGGTTCGCCTTGGCCACGATCGAGGGAAAAAAAAGCGATACGACGCCGAGACCCGCAAGGGCCTGGACGACGCGATTT
This sequence comes from Spirochaetales bacterium, assembly GCA_028282545.1. Taxonomy (GTDB): domain Bacteria; phylum Spirochaetota; class Spirochaetia; order DSM-27196; family Alkalispirochaetaceae; genus JANQHT01. The sequence continues at coordinate 28,783 of JANQHT010000086.1, read as the reverse complement.
GCGCGGTTCACCGGGCGATCCGCTCTATTGCCGCGGTTCGCGGAGTGACGACGAACCGCTCTATTGGCCCGGGGCACCGCTAGGGGAGGAAACCGTTGGACGTCAGGTAGTCTTCCGCTACGGCCCGGGCGCCTTCGCCGTCAACGGCGATGCGGGCGTTCAGCGTCTGGAGTGTCACCAGGTCCAGCGAAAGGAAGACCGGCTCCAGGATGTCCGCGATCTCCGGGTTCGCAAGCAGGATCTCTTCCCGTACGATCGGGGCCGGTTCATAGACCGGTTGCACGCCCTTGTCATCGGTCATGACGCGCAGACCCAGAGCGGCGAGCTGACCGTCCGTTCCGTACGCCATGGCTACGTTGACTCCGTCGGTTCCTTCCGCCGCGGCCCGTTCCGTGGTGGCGGTGTTGCCTCCGGAAAGTACGAGCAGTTGATCGCCGGTCAGGTCGAACCCGTAGGCGTTCTCGAACGAGGGGAGGGCGTCGGGGCGCGAAATGAACTCTTCCGATCCCGCGACTTTCACTTCGCCGCCGCCGGAAACGTACTCGCCGAAATCGCTCAGCGTGACGATGCCGTGTGCGTCCGCTACGTCGGCCCGGATCGCCAGGGCCCAGGTGTTGTTGGCCGGTGCAGGCTGCAGCCAGACGATCCTCTCCGCGTCGTAGTCGAGCTGCTTGATCGTTTCGTATGCGGTGACGGGGTTTTTCCACTGGTCTCCGGACTGCCCGTAAAAGAACGCGCCGTTCCCGGTGTATTCGGGATAGATGTCGATCTCGCCCGCCTTGATGGCGTTGCGGATGACGTCGGTAGTCCCGAACTCCGTGTTGTCCACCGCGTCAAAGCCGTTTGCTTCGAGGAGGAGGACGATCATGTTTCCCAGGAGAGCACCCTCGGTATCGATCTTTGAGGCGACAACCACGCGGGGCATGTCCGTTGTTTCTGCTTCACCGGTGGCGAAAGCGGAAACGGCGACGATCGTGGCGAAAACGACGGTGAGTACGCGTCGGATATTCATGAGAAACTCCTTTGGATCCGATGCGCCTCATGTTCGGAAGCGTGCGCACCGGAGAGCCGGTTCTTGATTTGCCTCCGCGCGCGAAGGCATGGTACAGGCGTTCTACGCTTCCATATCAAAGGTACTTGTTGCGTGGCGCAATTGACACGGCAACGGGGCGGGAATCCGGGTGATTCGGCGGACTTTTGCCGATGGCGGGCCCTTTCCTACAACGTTTTGCATTCAAATGTAACGATTGCATTCGACCTCGCTTCCTAAGTACCATGAATGGTATGAGGACCATCGCTACCGCGCTCTTCGTCATCGTGCCTATGCTCTTTGGTCTCCTGTCGTTTGGCCTAAGCCGGTTGCTATCCGATCGCGGCAATGGACGGGACGAATCGTGACGGCACCTGTGACGGACCTCTGGAGCATTCTGAACCCCGCCTTCGAAGCGGGCATATCCGGTTGGGCTCTCTACGGGGCGCTCGCCGTCCTGGGACTTCTGGTTGGGATTTTGACGGGGCTTTTCGGCGTAGGCGGCGGCTTCATCCTGGTGCCCCTCATGAACGTGATCATCGGCGTTCCCTATGAGATCGCAGTCGGCAGCAGCCTTTCCATGATCATTGGAGCGTCCACCGCGGGAACGCTCACGAACCGGAAGCAGGGGACCATCAACGTTCGCGTGGCGGCGCTCATCGCGGCCGGAAGCGCGCTTGGATCGATCCTCGGCGATCTGTTGCAGTCGGCGCTGATAGGGTGGCTCGGTGCCGGTGCCGCCTTTACCCGGGCCATGCACGCGCTCTTTCTCTTGCTGTTGGCCCTTTCCGCGTACTTCACCGTGCGAAAGACAAAGCGCGCCTCCGCGGCGGGCCACACGGATCCAGAGTCCGCCGGATCGGAAACGGGCGCGGCCACCCTATTCGTGATCGGATTGGGGCTCGGTGTACTGACCGGTCTGCTCGGGATCGGCGGCGGCGTGCTGCTCATCCCGATTTTGCTCACTTTCGTGGGCTTGGGCGAGCGATCGGCGGCCGGAACGAGCATCGGTGTAGTCCTGGTGGCGGCCGTCATCGGCACGATCAAGAAGGGCCTCGACCCGCTCGCCAAGATCAGCATGCCCGTAGTCGTCGCCTTGTTGCTCGCGAGCACGGTTGGCGTCCAATTCGGGAACGCCCTTGGGAAGAAGCTCCGCGGTGACCGCTTCCGTCGGTGGTACGTGGTGGTTCTCGCCGTGGCGGCGGCTCTGATCGTGTGGGATATTCTGGTCGGCGCGTAGACGAATGTGCGGAGCCGCTATTGCCGTTTCGGTTCAACCGCGTCGTAAATGACGCGAATGCCTACCGGCTGCCGGCGTTTCGAACGGCGTCGGCAAATCCGGCGAGCAGTCTCTGCGGATCTTCCATTCCCATAAACGGGTAGCCGATAACAACGTACGAGGCGCCTCGCCGAACCGCTTCAACACCCTGCTCGTTGGAAAAAACGACCGGTCCTACCGGTACGTTCGTTGCGGCTACAACTTCATCGAGTCCTTCCAGCGGGTCGGCTTCCGAGTTCCGAAGCAGTTCATCGATTGCCAAGTGAAGAAGAAAATAGTCCGCTCCGGCGGCCGCGAGGTCTTTCGCGCGAGCGGCCAATTGGTGCGTTGGAACGCCAAGCAGGTCAACCTGAATTTTCACGCCGTTCTCGCGGCCCGTCTCGATCGCCTTGAGAATGCTCGCCTCGTTGGCGACCGCCATCACGGTGGCGACCCCGGCGCCCAGTTCACCGGCCCTTTTGAAATATTGAGCGACCCCGTCAAGCGCTTTGAAATCCGCAACTACGGTACGTCCGTCGGCAGCACTGGAGACATCGGCGATCGCTCCGATTCCGGCGAACGTAAGGAGTGGCGTTCCGACTTCGATCCACTCCGCGCCTATTTCCACGGCATAGGCCGTCTCGCGCAACGCGTTGGGCACGTCCTGGGTGTCAACGGAAACTTGAATCCACGGCGTGTTCATGGGTGCCTCACTCAGATACATCGGTCGGAACTCCGCTCGAACCTCCAACCTTGACCGGTAATTGTATATGGGATACAATCATCTCGTAACTGCATAATACATGGCCCGACCGCAGGCTGTCAACGGTGAAGTGCAACGAGAGGTGGTCGGTGTATACTGGCCACCATTCTTCGGAGGATATCCATGGTTCAAGAAACTGGGGCTAGCGTGCGATTGGTGCGGGAAAGCTACGCTGACCAGGTGTACCATTACATCAAGGAACTGATCCTTTCCGGCCGGTTGAAACAGGGCGAAAAAATCGTCGAGCACAAGATCGCAACGCTGTTCGGCGTAAGTAGGACACCGATTCGAGAAGCGTTGACGCGCCTGCACGCGTACGGCCTGGTCCATTTGGAACCGCGGAGCTACGCCGAGGTTGTTCGGATCGGACCCAAGGAGGCGGCCGACATCGCGCAGTTACGACTCCACCTTGAGCAGTTTGCGTTTCGTCACCTCTGTTCGCTGCGCGATCCGGAGACAATCGCGTCACTCACTGAGATCGCCGGACGGGCGAGGGCGGAACTGCTGGATCAAAACAAGGCCGGGTACTTCGAAGCGGACGCGGAGTTTCACCAGGCGGCGGCGGACCGGTGCGGGAACTTGCAGATGGCGTCGTTGATGCACAACTTCGACGGGAAAGTGCAACTCCTCAGGATAGCCCAGGATGTGCCCTTGGACCGTCTTGAGGTGTACATGCGGCAACACTTCGACCTTATTGAACTGGTGAAGGAAAGCCGCTGCGGTGCGATCGACGAACTGTTGCGGATTCATATTGTTCACGACATTGCAACGCGAGGAGCGTAAAAAGTGAAACCACGAGTACTCTTGCTGATGGGGGATACCGCGGGCGTGGGCCCGGAACTGTGTGCCATGGTGGCCAATGATCTGCCGAGCACGGCGGAGGGAGTTCAGGTCATCCTGGCCGGCGACGAGCGTGTCTTTGAAGAAGCACGCGCGATCGTCGGGAACAAAGTGAAGCCCCCAACGATTTCCTCGGTGGAACGGGCGGCGGACTCCGAGGCGTCGTTCCTGTTCTGGGATGTTCGTTCTGAAGATGTCGCATTGATCCCCCGGGGGGAGGTGAGCGCTGCCGCCGGTCGGGAGGTCCTTCACCTCCTCACGGCGGCGATTGAACTGGCAAAGGCGGGAGAGATCGACGGGTTTGTATTTGCCCCGTTTAACAAAGAGTCGATGCACCTGGCCGGTTCAAGCCACTACTCCGAGTTGGAACTCTTCAAGGAACACTTTGATCGACCCGATATCACCGGTGAGTTCAACGTCCTTGACGGGTTGTGGATCAGCCGTGTCACGTCCCACATCCCCGTAGCCAAAATCGTGCAAACACTGAGTGTGGAACGAATTGCAAAGACTATCTCGTTATTGGGGGAGGCGCAGGAACGGGCGGGCGTTACGCCCAGCCTTGCCGTCGCCGCCTTGAACCCACACGCCGGTGAACACGGCATGTTCGGCGATGAAGAGGGGGGCCTTATCGAACCGGCGATCGCCTCCGTTGCCGGCGAACGGCCCGGTTGGCGCCTGGATGGCCCAATCCCCGCCGACACGCTCTTCCCGCGCGTGTTGAAAGGCGGATATACGGGCGTAGTGGGCATGTACCACGACCAGTTGCAGATCGCGACGAAGCTGATCGGCCTCGAACGGGGAGTTACATTCCATCCGGGAATGAAGGTGCCGATCGCGACCGCCGCACACGGAACCGCCTTCGACATCCAGGGTACGGGAAAGGCAAACCACCAGGCGCTCAAAAATGCGCTATCGATCGTGTCCGAAATGGCGGCGTCGGGTTCAGACGGGGGTTCGGTGTGACGGCGGCGATACCGGTCACCGGTTTTGAGCACCTCGGCCTGCTTGCGAACGATACGGAAGTGCTCGCCGCGTGGTACAGGGATATGTTCGGCGCCGTAGAGGTCCTTCGCAGTACGGATCCGTCACCGGTGATCTTTCTCGAGTTCGGCGGCGGTGCACTGCTTGAACTCGTCCCCGGCTCTCCGGAAGACGGTCCAGACGGCGGTACATCGCATTTTTGCCTTTCGGTTCAGAACATCGAGGCCGCCATTTCGGCGACCCATGAACGGGGAATCGAGCAGGTGCGGCCCCCCTTTGAAGCGTTCGACGGGAGCAAGGTAGCGTTTTATCGCGATCCGGAAGGCAACGTTGTGCAATTGGTCCAACGCGTTCCCGGGAGCCCGGTACACCGGGCCGTCTACGACTCCATTTCGTGATCGGAACGGAACTGCTCGTGCCCGAAGGGCGGTGATACGCAGCACACGTATTTCAACGGCACATCACCGGTGTTGATGATCTGGTGCACCGTACCGGGCGGGGAGAACACGACCGTCCCCGGCGTCCACTCGTGCTCCTCGTCGTCGACCTTGATGATGCCTTTGCCGCTTACACAGTAGAACACCTCTTCGTTGACTTCGTGGGAATGTGCGTTCGATTTGGAACCGACGTCGATGGTCGTCGTACCGATCCAGAGGTTTTTGGTTCCCAGTGTTTCCGGGGTCGCCAGGTGGCGGATGACTCGGTTGTAGGGTGCTCCAATGTGGTCGCCTTCGACCTTGTCTTCGTGGGTAACGATCATCGCTCCCTCCTTGAGTAAATCAGTATTTGGTATACTAAACAGAACCGAACAGCCCGTCAAATCTCCGCGTCTCGGGACGATTTCAGCCGATTTCGTGAAATGTTCCGCTTGACAGGAGCACAAAATGGTATACCATATACTACACGTGAGGAGAAGTAATGGCCCGAGCAAATAGCAGGTTCGTTTTTCCCACGATCGCCACGGCAATCGGCGCATTGTGGGTGGCCGTTGGGTTGTCCCGGTACGGTTGGATCTCCGACGGCAAACCGTCGAGCGGGTTTTTCCCCGTTATCGTAGGGGCCCTGCTGGCCGCGATTGGAATCGTTGCGATCGTTTCGGAGTTGAAGATTGAGCCTCCCCGGTTCTTTTCCGTCCACCTGCATCCACTGCTGGCAACGGTCGCGGTGGTCGTGTTTGCGTTGCTGGTGGGGTTTTTTCCGGCCCTTTCCGTCTACGTGTTTGGTTGGTTGAAGGCGTATGAAAAGTATACGTGGCGCTTCTCGCTCTTGGTGACCGTGGTAACCATCGCGTTGGTCTACGGTGTGTTTGCCGCGTGGCTGCGTGTCCCGTTTCCGCGGGGTTTTATCATGGACGCCCTCAGGGGATAGGTCGGTGGATACGATTCAACTGCTTCTGGGCGGTTTCGGGACCGCGCTTTCGGTCAACAATTTCTTTGCCGCAGCGGTCGGTGCGCTCCTGGGGATTCTCGTGGGGGCGATGCCCGGGATCGGCTCCCTGGCCGGGGTGGCCCTGCTCCTTCCGCTCACATTCAAGTTCAATCCGGTGACCGGGATGATCATGTTGTCGGCGGTGTACTACGCCAATATGTATGGTGGGTCGTACAGCGCGATCCTCATAAACATCCCCGGTGATACGCCGGCGGTCATGACCGGCTTGGACGGTCACCCGCTCGCACAGCAGGGAAAGCCCGGAAAAGCACTCTTCACATCCAATATTGCGTCATTTATCGGAGGGACGGTCGGAATCATCATCTTGACCGTAATTGGACCGGGGCTGGCACGGTTCGGACTGCGGTTCGGTCCGGTGGAAATGGCCGCGCTCCTGCTCGTCGCGATGACTTCGCTTGGCTGGCTCCTTGGGGATAGCCCCACAAAGGGGATCGTTGCAACTCTGCTCGGAATCCTCATGGCAACGATGGGTTTCGACGCGGTGCTCGGAACGCCCCGCTACGACTTCGGGTCCATCTACCTCTTGGGCGGCGTTCCATTCATTCCACTTGTCATCGGCATATTCGGTTTTTCGCAGGTCATCGAGATGATGGAGTTGCGCAACAAGCCGCGTGATTTCGATACCGACAAACTCACGTTGCGCGACAGTATGCTCTCGCGGGACGAGTTTCGGCGCATCATTCCTCCGTCGTTGCGCTCAAGCTTGCTCGGGACCTTCATAGGCGTTCTCCCCGGTGCCGGAGCGACTACCGGGGCTTTTCTCAGCTACATGCAGGAGAAGCGTCTTGGCAGGGATGGCCACCTTCTCGGTACCGGCCGGGTGGAAGGCGTAGCCGCCGCGGAAGCGGGAAACAACTCCGCCGCGGCCGGAGCCTTCGCACCGTTGCTCTCGCTCGGCATCCCGGGATCGGGAACGGGGGCGGTTTTGCTCGGCGGCCTCCTCATGTACGGGCTCAATCCGGGCCCGCTCCTTTTTCAGAACCAACCGGAGTTCACCTGGGGCCTCATAGCGTCTCTCTACGTTGCGAACATCGTGACCCTCGGGGTCGCGATCATGATCATTCCGTGGCTCATCAAGATCCTGAAGGTCCCGGTCTCCGTGATGATTCCCGTCATCACGACGATCTGCGTAATGGGATCGTACAGCGCCAACAATTCGCTCTACGGGATTGTGATGATGCTCTTTTTCGGCGTTGTCGGTTTTTTCATGAAGAAATACGGGTATCCGATAGCGCCATTGCTGCTTGCATTTGTGCTGGGGCCAACCCTGGAAAAGAACTTCCGCCAGGCACTCCAGATTTCGGACGGAAGCCTCGCTATTTTCCTGCAGCGCCCGATCTCGGCGGTGCTGGTGGCCTTCCTTCTTATCACTGTGGTTTCTCCGATCGTTCGAAGGGCGGTCGGGAAAAATAAAACCAAAACAAAAGGAGAAAGCGTATGAGACGTTTGTTTCTCGCGACGGTGCTCGTTATTGCGAGCGCAACCCTGGTCTTCGCCACCGGTGAAGTGGAAATGTCGGACGAAGCCTGGATGCCCGACCGAAACGTCGAGTGGTATTGTACGTCCAGCCCGGGTGGTGGTTCGTCGATCTTCACTCAGACGATCATCGAAATCATCAAGGATGAGGGCCTGGTAGACCAGGAGCTCCTGATCAATTACAAGACCGACGGCGGTGGCGCGGTGGGGCGCCGCGAAGTCAGTAGAAAGAGCACAGCCGGTCACACGATCCTTACCTTCAACAACGGAGACCTCCAACCGTTGGTGCAAATCGAAGGCGGTGACCTCGATGATTTTACGCCCCTCGCTGTAATGGCGACGGACGGGCAGATCCTGCTCGTTCCCGCCGACTCGGAGTTTGAAACCGCACAGGACTTCATCGACACCCTCCAGGGCGGAGGACGTGTGATCATGGGCGGCTCGAAAGGGGACGACATCAACCTTTCGAACAAGATCAGGGAAGAGGTGGGCGGCGATCTCGAGTACCTCGTGAGTGATTCAACCGGTGACGCACTGACGCAGATCCTCGGTGGTAGCATCGAAGTCGTAATCGCCAAGCCGGCAGCCTCCTTCGAACTCGTCTCCGCCGGCGAGTTGCGCCCGCTCATCGCTGCCACGCGCAGCCGGTTCGGTGAACCCTTCGACGCTCCTACGTTCAAGGAACTCGGTTTCGACATTGAACTGAACGTGTACCGCGGAATCGTCGGTCCCAAGGAGATGCCGCAGGAGGCGGTCGAGTTCTGGTCCGATGTATTCGGCCGGGTCGTCAAGACCGAGCGGTGGCAGGAAGGCTATCTTGGACGGTTCCTACTGACCGATGCGTACCTGCCCTGGGACGAAGCGATCGAGTATATGCAGGAGTTTGAAGACCTCTACACCGCTTCCATGTAGCCGTCATCTCGTGATCTACTGTGCCGCGGGGTGTTCCCCGCGGCGCTTTTTGTATCCGCGGCTTTGATGGGCCGCGAAAACCTTTGGCCGCGAATGGAGAGAAAGATGCAGAGAATTATCAATAACCCGGACCATGTGGTGGAAGACTATCTGAAGGGGTACGTGAAGGCGCACCCGGACATCATCGCACCGACAGCAAATCCGCGGGTCCTCAAGTACGTAAACGCGCCGGTTGATGGAAAAGTCGGTATCGTCACCGGCGGAGGAAGCGGGCACAAACCGGCATTCAGCGGCTACATCGGCAAAAACCTGGTCGATGCCGTGGCGGTTGGTGAGGTCTTCAGTTCACCGACGGCCAAGGCGTTTTACGATGCGATGAAGGCGGCCGATTCCCGTCATGGCGTGGCGGTACTGTACGGAAACTACGCCGGTGACGTCATGAACGTGAAGATGGCGATGGAAGACGCCGAGGACGACGACATCATCGTTAAAACGGTGCTCGCCAACGACGACGTGCCGAGCGCCCCAAAGGATCAACGTGCCAAACGGCGCGGCGTTGCCGGTGAAATCCTCATGTGGAAAGTCGGTGGCGCCAAGGCGGCGCTCGGCGGCAGCCTCGACGAGGTGATCGCGGCGGCGCAAAAGGCAATGGACAACACCCGCAGCGTTGGGATCGGGCTGACGCCCTGCACGATCCCCGCCGTTGGAAAGCCGAATTTTACGATAGAGCCGGGCAAGATGGAGGTCGGTATCGGCCATCACGGTGAACCCGGCATATCCGTGCAGGATCTGAGGAGCGCGGATGAAATGGCGGAGATGTCTTTGGATATCGTACTGCCCGACCTTCCGTTTTCCTCCGGAGACGAAGTGGTCGTTCTGGTGAGCGGACTCGGCGCAACGCCGGTTATGGAACTGTATATTTACTACAACCGGATCGCAGAGATTCTGGGGGACAAAAACATCCTGGTCTACCGTCCGTACGTTGGGAACTACTTCACGAGCCTCGAGATGATGGGCGTGACGCTCACCGTAATGAAACTGGACGAGGAACTGAAGGAACTGGTGGATCTCGATTGCTACTCGATGGGCATAAAACAGGGGAGTGTCTAGACGATGGGCGATTCATTCCGAAACATCGACGGCAAAGTGATCGTGGAGCGGCTCATCGCGACAATTCATGAAAATCGTGCGTACCTGAGTGAGATCGACGGAGCCATCGGTGACGGCGATCACGGCATCAATATGGACAAGGGGTTCACACTTGTAGAGAAAGAACTGCACGGCCGGGAGATGAATATGAGTGAGGCATTCAAGACACTTGGCCGCACTCTTGTCGATGAAATCGGCGGTTCCATGGGCCCCCTCTACGGTGTCTTCTTCAAACGCATGGCGAGGGCGAGCAAAGAGGCGGACGAAGTAACGGCTGAAACGCTCGAGGCGATGATCGGCGCCGCATACGAGGGGATCCAGAGCCTCGGCGAGGCGAACGTAGGAGACAAAACGCTCGTCGATACGCTCGCCCCCGCGGTAGCGGCGGTTCGCGATGCCCGTGCTAACGGCGCGGCGCTCGGGGGCGCCGTCGATGCGATGATTGACGCCGCCGAAACGGGATGGAAATCGACGGAGGACCTGGTTGCGCGGGTGGGGCGTTCCAGCAGGCTCGGCGAACGATCGCGGGGTGTGCTCGACGCGGGTGCCACCAGTTGCTACCTGCTTCTTAAGAGCATGGGCGAGACGATGAAAGAACTCACGGGCGCCTAGCAACGGTTCCCATTTGTCTATGAGAGCCACTGGTAGCGTGGTACCCGGTTCGACGATGTCCGTTCAAGCTGCTACACTTACAACACCCAAGACATAGGAGACCGCCTGTGAAAATCGCCATCGGATGCGATCCCAACGCAATACCGCTGAAACAAGAAGTGATCGAGGAACTAAAAGGGATGGGGCACGAACTCACCGACTTCGGATCGGATGACGCGATCTACGCGAACGTCGTCATAGACGTAGCTGAGGCGGTCGCTCGCGGTGACTACGACCGAGGCGTCGTGATGTGCGGCACCGGGATCGGCGCCAGCATCGCCGCCAACAAGGTCCCCGGCGCCTACTGCGCCCTGGTCACCGACGCCTACCAGGCCGAGCGCGCGGCGCTCAGCAACGACGCCAACCTGATCGCCATGGGACAACAGGTAACGGGTAACAAGGTGGCGCGCCTCATGGCCCGCGTCTACATGGAAAACACCGGCAACTTCGATGCCTCCGGGCGGAGCGCACCCAAGGTGCAGCGTATCTACGACTACGCGGCGGAACACGACAAGGCGTAGTTTGCACTGGTACCGCCTACCGTTGGCCGTAGTACGCGTCTGAACCGTGCTTGCGCAGGTAGTGTTTTTCCAGCAGCTCCGCCTGCATCCTAACCTGTCCGGGATTGAGCATCAGAGAGCGAAACGCCATCTTGGCGACTTCTTCGAGTACAACCGCATTGTGCACTGCGTTGTCGGTACCGCGTCCCCATGCAAACGGGCCGTGGCCGGCGACCAGGACACCCGGCACCTGTAATGGATCAGTGGCACTGCGGGCGAATGACTCGATGATGACGCCTCCCGTTTCCTTCTCGTATTCACCGCGGATCTCCTCCGGCGTCATCTCACGGGTACACGGAATCTCGCCGAAAAAATAGTCCGCGTGGGTTGTTCCCAATGCAGGGATCGGACGATGCGCCTGAGCCCATGACGTTGCCCACTCCGAATGGGTGTGTACCACAGCACCGACGCCATCGAACGCCTTGTATAACTCCAGGTGTGTCGGCGTGTCCGACGACGGCTTGTAGCGCCCTTCCACTACCGTGCCGTCGAGGTTGACTACAACCATATCGTCGGGGCCCATACCATCATACTCGACGCCACTGGGCTTGATTACCACTAGGCCACGTTCACGATCGATGGCACTGACGTTGCCCCACGTGAACGTGACGAGGTCATGAGCGACGAGGGCGAGGTTGGCGGCCGCAACATCACGTTTTAACGACTCTAACACGGCGTGTATCCTCCCGCTGTCATCTTCTCAAGTATCCAATCTCGGGCGCGTCCAATCTCGGCAATCGGGTCCGCCGATTTTTCGGTCCACATCTCGATCAGGAACGGCCCACCGTACGACATACGGCTCAACAACCGGAAGAACGCAACAAAATCGACGCATCCCTCGCCAAACGGCACTTCCTTGAAAACAGCCGGCGAAGTGCCCATGACGGGTTTTGTATCTTTCAAATGAATCGCGACGACTTTGCTCCATCCAGCGGTAAACTCCCACTCGATGTTGTTGCCCCACGCGCTCAGGTTGCCGATATCCGGGTAGACCGTGAACCAGGGGGAGGGGATTCGCTCGGCGTATTGGAGATACCGGGTGATCGAGCTCATGAGCGGGTAGTCCATGACTTCCATACTCAACATCACTTGTGCCTTGGAGGCCCACGCAACGGCCTGCTGCAACCCTTCGAAGAACAGCTGCCTGGTCCGAGAGTTTCCCTCAACGTAGTACACGTCGTAGCCGGCCAGTTGCACGTTCCGAATCCCCGTGTCGACGGCAAATTCAATCGCCTTATACATGATCTCCAGCGCCGTCGCACGGGTGTCCGGGTCTTCGCTGCCGAGTGGAAAACGACGGTGACCGCTCAGGCACATCGAAGGAATGGGTACGCCCGACTCGATTATTGCACCGACAAGATCCTTTCGTTCGCCGGTGGTCCAGTCGAGCCGCCCCAGGCGCTGGTCCGTTTCATCAATCGATATTTCGACAAAGCCGTAGCCGGCGTCTCGTGCAGCCTTTAGCCTACCGGGCCAGTCGAGATGTGCCGGCATCGCCTTTTCGTAGATACCCAGGGCCGGATTCGAAAGCACACCCATTTTTATGGCCAGTACGTTGCAATCTCAGCCTTGTACGCGCGCGCTTCGGCGGCCGGATCCGCTACGTTTCGTAGATTCCTGCCGACGATAAAACTCTTGATCGGAATTCCCTCGAACAGTGAGATGACGTCCAGCGTGAGTCCGCCGGTGACCGACACCTCGAAGTCCATATCTGTAAGCTTCTTAACGGTTTCCATGTTGGCAGGACCCCACGATCCGCCGCTGTTCAGCGCATCGCGGCTCTGATGATAGATCACCTGTTTGAGTCCGATGTTCTTCCATTCCACCGCCTGTTCGAAGGTCCAGTTCCCGAACAACTCAACTTGCATCTCACCGCCCCGCTTGGCGGCGGCTTCTACCGCTTTGGCCTTGGTTGCGTCGGCGGCATTGCACATGACCGTGACCCAGTTTGCGCCGTTGTCGCAGGCCATGCCGGCAAGCTCTCCACCGGCGTCAACGATTTTGAGATCCGCGACGATTATGTTTTCGGGATACAGCGTTCGCATCACCTGTATCGACTCTGCACCCGTAGCGAGGCACAGGAGTGTTCCGATTTCCACGACGTCAAGTTCAGGGGCGAGGACGCGCGTTGATTCGAGTGCCTCGCTCAGCGTGAAATTGTCAAGCGCCACCTGCAACAGTGGTTTTTCCATAGGTGTCTCCGTCTTAGGTCCTGATTGCACACCGACGCGTGCTTTCTGATCGATTATTGCACATAAAACACAAAAAAACAAGATTCGTTTTGACCTTCGTCCAACCGTATCACACAGGCACGGTTCCGTCTCGGCAATGTCCAATAAAATGTTCTACGGAATACTCTTATGGATTTGTGACATTCTCCCAGTCCTACCATTATGGGCGTCAGGACTGCTTAAGACATGCGAAATAAACCAAGATTAGAGTATAAAAACACAAAAAGAACATTCTTTTGTTCAATTCAGAACCGTTGATTGTTCGTTTTGGTTGACAACGAGCATGCTTAGGATGACAATGGATCAAGAGATCGCGCAAGGAGCGGGTATGGACGTTAGTCAGATCGACAAGAGCAAATGGCTACATGATGTGTTCCCTGAGTGGGGTACTTGGTTGAACGAGGAAATCGAGGAAGAACGGGTCAAGCCGGGCACCTTTGCCATGTGGTGGCTTGGATGCACGGGCATCTGGCTCAAGTCTGAGGGCAACGCCAATATCATGGTTGATTACTGGACAAAGAGCGGAAAACGAACAAAGAAAAACAAGCTCATGAAGGAGAAGCACCAGCACCAGCGAATGATCGGGTGCGTCGCGCTTCAACCCAACCTTCGGAACGCTCCGGTTGTCCTGGACCCCTTTGAGATACGAACCGTTGATGCGGTACTTGCCACTCACGATCATGGTGACCATATCGACCCCTATGTTGCTGCCGCGGTTTTGCGGAACTGCGACGAAACCGTGCCCTTTGTCGGGCCGGCGTCGTGTGTCGAACTGTGGACGGGGTGGGGCGTACCTGCGGGGCGGTGTCGTGTGATGCGTCCCGGGGACGAAATCACGATCAAGGACACCACCATCATCGCCCTCGATTCCTTCGACCGTACGGAACTGGTTACGGCTCCCAAGGATGTGGTGTTGAAGAATAAACCCGTGCGGGAGATGGACGAGATTGCCGTCAACTACCTCTTCAAGACGCCGGGCGGCAACTTGTACCACAGCGGCGACTCCCACTACTCCAACTACTTCGCGAAACACGGTAATGACCACGAGATTGATGTTGCCCTTGGATCATTCGGCGAGAACCCGCGGGGTATGACCGACAAGATCACGGCGTACGACATGCTTCGAATGGCGGAGTCGCTCAAGACCAGGGTCGTCATTCCAGTTCACCACGACATCTGGACCAACTTCCTCGCCGATCCCAAGGAAATCATCACGCTTTGGGAGATGAAAAAAACGAGATTGAAATATACGTTCAAGCCTTATATCTGGCAGGTCGGCGGGAAGTTCACCTGGCCGGACAACAAGGACGATTTGGAGTTTATGTTTGACCGCGGGTTTCACGACGCCTTTGCGATCGAACCGGACCTGCCGTTTAAAGCGCTTTTGTAGATCGGTTAAACGCATCTTGGCTACCGCCGGCCGCTTCCACCTGTTGGGGGGCGGCTCGTTCTTCGATCGAAACAGAAAAACCGCTATAAGGAGTGGGGGGAATGGCAAAATACGATTTTATGAGTTTTGGAGAAGCCAATGTGCGACTTGCGCCGCCAGGACATGATCGGCTCGCACAGGCGGAGGAACTCCAGCTTGGTATAGCCGCCGCTGAGTTGAACTGTTGCGTAAACATCTCGAACCTGAGCGTAAAACGGCTGCAGCCGCAACTCAAAACCGCCTACGTGACGAAGCTGGTTGATTTCTGGACCGGCCGGTACATCATGCAGCGTGCGCGATCACACGGGGTCGACATGTCCAACGTAGTGGTCGAGGAATACGATAAAATCGGGCGCACGCGCAACGGTCTTGCCTTCATTGAAGTGGGGATTGGCCCCAGGCCGGGCCGACAGCTCTACGATCGGGGCCACAGCGCGCTCAGCAAGATCGAACCGGGCGACATTGATTGGGAGCGCGTACTCGACACCCGTTGGTTCCATACGACGGGAATCGTGACCGCCCTGGGCGAGCATACCGCAACGGAGGTAGTGGCAGCCCTCAAGGCCGCAAAGAACAACGGTGCAGTCACGAGCTACGATCTGAACTATCGGCACACGCTCTGGAGCCGGGAGGATGCGCGAACGGCTGCGGAACAGATCATGCCCTACGTAGACGTGATTATCGGCAACGAAGAGGACTTTGACACGATGCTCGGAATCAAGGCGGAGAACACCGACCCGAATTTCTCCTCGTTGGATCCGGAAAATTACCGCGCGGTCGCGTCAAAGGTAATGGAGGAGTACCCGCACATCAGGGCCGTCGGAACGTCGCTACGCGAAGTCACGAGCGCCTTGCTCAACAACTGGCGTACCGTTCTGATGACAAAGAACGGCTACTTCGTTTCCCGCAAGTATGACGACATCGAGATCTATGATCGGACGGGGGGTGGCGACAGTTTTGCCTCTGCACTGATCTGGGGCCTGCTGGAGGATCGGCCGGAGCAGGAAGTGATTGATTTTGCCGCAGCCTTTTCGGCGCTGTGCCATACCGTTCGGAACGACTGGAACATCGTGACGGCCGAGGAGGCAATGGACCTTATGAAGGGAGGAAGCGCTCGGGTGAAGCGTTAACCTCCGGTGGCTCCAAGAGAACCGTCGCTCAAACAAAAAGGCAGCGGCCCATGTGGCGCTGCCTTTTTGTTTTTCGTGGGTTAATGATACTACCCTTTGACCGCCCCGGCGGTGAGTCCGGTAATCAGACTTTTTGCCGCGGTAAAGGTGAACACAAACGCCGGAATTGCAATGATCGTTGCGATGGCGGTTATTTTGCCCCATTCGGTGCCCGTGTCGGTGAGAAATAATGACACGGCTACCGGCAACGTTCGCGTTACCCTGTTCGTAAGCACCAGGCTGAGGATAAACTCGTTCCAGGCAATACGAAAGGTGAAGATGCTTGCAACAGCCATGCCGGGCGTAATCAGCGGTGTCACGATTCGCAGGAACACGGTGAGGTCTCCACACCCGTCGATGATCGCCGACTCTTCGAGTTCGTACGGCAGTTCCAGGATAAACGTACGAAGTACCCACACGTTGAATGGCAGCGTCAGCGCCGTGTACACGAGGATCAGCCCGATCCGCCCGTTTGTGAGTCCCAGGTTGTTGAAGAGAACAAAGACCGGAACCACGAGAATAACCGGGGGAATCATTCGAAGCAGGAGCGTCCCGACAACGACCGGGGTCCTGCCGCGGAACCGCCACCTGGCGAGGGCGTACGCCGCCAGCGCGCCCACCGCAACGCTCACGACCGTAGAAACAACGGCGACGATAATGCTGTTAGCGAAGAACCGGGCGAAGTTGCTTTGGAACAGCACTTCTCGGTAGTTCGCAAATGTCGGCTTGAAGATCCACTGGGGTGGGATCTTGAATGCGTCCACCTCGTACTTCAATGACGTGGTAATCATTTCGTAGATCGGGAACAACACAAATAGTGCCCCGACAATTATAACTACGTACTTGGCGGCCAGCAAAAGCGCGTTCTTTTGTCGTATCGTCATGGCCCTACCTCTTCTCCCCGCGGACGCCGCGGACAATCAGGACGAACGAGAGCGCGAATATCAGCAATAGTAGAATCACCGCGATGGCAGACGAAAGCCCAAGCCGTTGGCTGATAAAGGCAGTCTTGTACAGGTGCAGCGAGAGTACTTCCGTGGTCACGCCGGGACCGCCAAAGGTCATGTTGAAAATGACAACAAGGCTCCGGAACGAATCGATCAGTCGAAGCACCGCCGTGAGACCAAGCACGCTCGATATGTGTGGCAGTTTCACGAACAACAGCGTTTGCGTATAGTTCGCACCGTCAACCCGGGCCGCTTCTGAGAGGTCTTTGGGAACGCCCTGGAGTCCCGCAAGGACGAGCAGGAAGACAAAAGGTGTCCACTGCCAGACGTCGGCTATAATCACCGCTTTCATCGCCACCTCGGGATCCGATAGCCATCCGACTGGGTTGATGCCCATCTGACCCAGGAAAAAGTTGATCTTGCCGTATGACGGGTGGTACATGAAGCGCCAGACTACACCGACAACGACCGGCGCAATCATGATCGGTAGCACGTAGAGCGTTCGGAAGAATCGCAGACCCGGGATGTCTCCTTCCAAGACGAGCGCGATTGCCGTCCCTACCACGAGTTCGATCGAGACGACACTCAGCGTGAATATGAGCGTTGCACGAATGCTCGCCCGGAAAAACTCGCTTCGAAAGAGCTCAACATAGTTGCGAAACCCCACAAACACCGGCGCCTTTGAGATGTTGCGCAGAGGCCAATCAAAGAAACTGAGTCGCAACCCGTTCACGATCGGGATAAGGAGCACGCCGGCCAAGACCGCGAACGCCGGAAGGAGAAAAAGATACGCGTTGAGCGGTTTCCGCCCGGCAATACCGTGGCTACTCACAATGGTACCTCCGCGACACAAAAACGGCCGCCCGCCGGGAACGGCGGGCGGTCGAGCGGTGTGTCCGCTGTCAAGTTGCTATTTGATGTATCCGGCGCGAATCATCACCTGTCGAACGGGTTCCACGATATCGGCCATCGCCTGTTCGGGAGTCTTTTGACCGGTAAGGGCCTGGTTGATCGCCGTGCCGAGTAATGGTCCGTTGATCTCGCCCCACTCGGGGATGATCGGGCGCCAGTCGGGATTGGCGTACTTCAGCTGTTCGGCGAGAACAGCAAACTCGGGGTACTGCGCCTGGAGGCCGGCATCGTTCACAGCGGACATCCGGAACGGCGCCCCACCGGCAAGAATCACTTTGCGTTCGGTTTCCTTCATTGTGAGGAACTGCATAAGTAGGAACGCCGCTTCAGGACTGGCCGCATTGGCCGGAATCGCCAAGCCAAATCCGCCCGTTTCCGAACCGGCGGTTTTCGCGGTCGGGTGTAGAGCAAAACCGAGCTTGTCGTGCACCTCGGAAACCGTGGGGTCCTTGGCGCGTGCCGCGAACACGCTGGCATCAAGGTAGATAGCCGCGTCGCCTTGGAGGAATGCCGCAAACTCTTCGTCCTGGGTGAAGCCTTCCATGCCCGGAGGACCGTACTCGATCATCGTCTTCATAAACTCGATCGTTTCGATTGCTTCAGGGCTGGTAAAGGCCGGTTCCCAGTTGTCGTCGAAGACACGTGCGCCCATCGGCGACGCATGGAGAAGCCAGCCGTGGGTTGCGTGGTGCCCGCTCGCTGCGCGCATCGTGAGACCGTACACGCCGGGTACCTCTTCGGCAAAAAAACGCGCCGCTTCGGTCAACTCGTCGTACGTCTCCGGTACTTTCACGTTGTATTCGTCGAACAGATCTTTTCGATAGATGAGAAAACTCGTCTCGGAGCCAAAGGGTAACCCAAAGAGTTGGGCTCCGGGGCCGTCGCGGTAGATGTTCTCACCGCCGGCGATACCCGTGACCTCCACGTAGCCCGGTACCAAATCATCAAAATCGTAATCCGGTACGGCGAGCGCGGGGTTGTCGAAGAACGGCTGGAGCGGCTGAATCATATCCGCCATGGCGTACTCCGACTTCCACATGACGACCATCGAAATCAGATCATAGTCGCCGGTGGGCTTGCTCATCTCGAGAACTTGCTTATCGTGCATGTTCAGGTACTGCATCATGTCGGTTTCAACCGTAATTCCCGTAAGTTCCTCGAACTCTTCGATCACGCCCGAGTCCATCATGGCGTTGTAGTGAACGTGGTTCGGGAAGTTGAACACGACCGTACTTCCCTCGTACGCCCGCCAGTCGAAACCGCCGTTGCCGGATGCGTCCACCGTAGGTGCCGCTTCTTCCTGGCCGCCTCCCGCGAAACCCATCGCGGCCAACGAAACCAGTATCAGGATCGCCAGCATCTTCCGAAACATGAATAACCTCCTGTTTAGCGCGGGTGTGGAATTGGCGGTTTCGAGTTCGGATCGATGCCCGCTACACCCGACCGTTCTGTTCACGGTACACCGGAATCGATCAAAATGCAATCTTTTTTTGCTTGTATTGGTCCTTAGTCCGTTCTTTTCGATCAATAATGCCGTTTATAACGGGAGGGTAGGGTTATTTGTGAATTTTTTGTGTCTTTTTTAATCAGGCGATGATCACTTGGATACCGCGCTGTTTGATTTCCTCGACAAAGTCGCTCGGACACTGCGTGTCGGTAACCAGGATATCGATCGCATCGATGGGGGCGGAAACGAAGTTGGACACGTGGTGGATCTTTGAGTGATCGGCGATCACGATCACGCTGCCTTGCGTGTTTTCAATCATTGCCTGGTTGATGTTGCACTCCTGGAAGACCGTCGTCGTCAGTCCCTTGTCCAGACTGATTCCGTTGGTGCCAAGAACCGTGTGGTTGCTATGAATGTGCCGAATCGTGTTCAACGCAAACTCGCCGACGAACGACCGCGACTGCTCCCGGTACTCGCCACCCAACACGAGCAACTCGACGAGTGGATCTATTTCGATTTCTATCGAGGCGGCGTTATTGGTGATGATTCGCGTTCGTTTGTCGCGCAGGAACTGAAGAAACCACAGGGCCGTTGAACCGCTATTTAGGAACACGATATCGTTAGGAGCAACCAACTCGACGGCACGAAGTGCGATGCGCTCTTTTTCCGCGACATTGACGATGCCCTTGTCGGCAAGGCGGCTCTCCACCTGCATCACCTGACGATGCTGAACTACTGTCGCGCCGCCGTGAGTACGAACGAGAAACCCCTTTTCGTTCAGGTAGTCCAGGTCACGCCGAATAGTGACTGGAGAAACCTCAAGCAGATCGGCGAGGTCATCGACACGAACGCGCCCTTGTTCTCCGAGCTTATCAAGGATGGTTAGGTGTCTATTGTATGCTATCGAACCAACCGACATCGAGCCACTCCGTTCATCGCACTATCCCTAGTTACGATTTGCGCATTTTGTGCATTTTACTATGGAGGTGGCCGCCGCGACCAGTCCAGCACCCTTTGGCGTTCTTCGGCGCAAACCGGCGGTGGTTCCTGCTTCTCATCCCCCCGGCGGATGCGTGTCCTCGACGAGGAACACCAACCGGCATGCGAACTCCTGGATTCCTTAAACGCGGAACAACGAGCCGGGCCACGGTAATCGCCGAGCCGGCGTACCGGTCCGGCAGGAGTTACCGTATTGATCGGTTACGTCAGGCGGTGTTCCGGAATCGGAGCGCCGGGTATCAACGACCGATGATTGTAATTCACCAGTTGGGCCGTCTTCCCGCACACCGCCGTCACGGTCCGCGCCACCGTCTCGGCGAGTTCAACCGGGTCAACGGTTGCCCGAACATTGACCGTCAATCCGACTATGTCGACTGGATCGTTCTGTTCCATTGCTACGTCGGCTTGAACGACGCCGGCCACGACGCTCACCTTGACGCTTCCAACCGGTGTGGTGACGAGTACTTTGCCGTGAATGAGCGACGGACCAATCTCGCTTGCCAGCGCCGTCGCAATGTCGAGAGCGATTGCCTCGCCGTCGATGGTCTTCTTTCCAACGCTCCGGGCCACGATCTCTCCGCGACCGTTGTACCAGCCCATCTCGGCTTCGGCCGCCGCGTAGACATCGTAGTCAATCGGTACCGGCGCGGGTATCTCAGCGGCGAGCTTGTTCGTGATAACGTCGAGAACGTGATCGACGTTTTCGCCGGTGGTCGCAGAGCAGGCCAGCACCGTCGCCGTCGGGTTGATGTCGCGTAGGCTCGCGATGGATTCGTCACGCTTCTCGTCCGACACCGCGTCGATCTTTGAGAGCACGATGTGCCCCGCCTCTGCGATCTGGTGTGCCACGAGCACTTCCCGCGGTGTGATCGGAGAGGATAGGTTGAGGTCACGGTATTCGTTCGTCAGCCTCGGTGCGTCCACCAGTACCAGGAACGCCGCGAGGGCGACGAGCCCCTCGTGGTACAACGTAAGGGGCGTCAGAACGGTCGCTACCAAGTCGGTGCAGCTCCCGACAGGTTCAGCGATGATGTAGTCGGGCTCGACCTGGTGAACGATGCGGTCCAGGTCGCGCACAAAGGTCGAAAAATTGCAGCAGAAGCAGCCGTTCTGAACGTCGGTCGCCGCGAATCCCGATGCGCCGGCGAAGGCGGTGTCAACAAGCATTTCACCCTGATCGTTCGTGACGATACCTACGCGGTGTCCTTTGCGGGCCAGACGCTTGCCGATTTCAACCATGAGGGTCGTTTTACCGCTTCCAAGGAACCCACCTAGGAGAACCAGCGACGGCCTGCTCATGACCGTTCCCTCCCATGCACGGAATCGGACGCGGCATACACGACGGTCTCTCTCCACAGCGCGGCCACATGTTCGGCGACCTCCGGATCACAGATAACGGTGAGGCCGGGGGCCGGACCCGGTGGCGGGGTCCGCGCTTCCAGTTCTATGCGCCCGCTGTTGTCGGAGATGAAGAGCCACTCGCCGTCGACGTGCAACCACCCCTTGATCCGGTGGGTAGACGGGAGTGCCTTTGAAAGGAAACGGTCCAATGGCGCTCGCCGAACGTCGGGGATAAGAAGGTGCAAAGCAGCAGGCCTCGTTTCGGGACGGTTGCACGAAACCAGCTCTCCGGCGCTGTCGACACTCGTCCCGGTCCAGAGTTCTTCGCCGATCCCATCGCCGCGGACTGCCCGCACAATCTCCGCACGATCGTTGATCGTCCGGAGAACCCGCTCCGTCTCGTCGATCGTCTCTCTCTCAGCAAGATCGGTCTTGTTAACCAATATCACGTCCGCCGCCTCCACTTGCCGCTTGATTGCCGGCAGGGTGGTGACGACTTTGTGGAAGGTAACGCTGTCAACCAGGCAGACCACGCCAGCGACGGCGTAGTCGCCCGCTAGGCGGTTTGTGCGGATAAGCCGGGTGAGTCCCGACGGGTCGGACATCCCGCTCGCCTCAACGATGAGGCGTTCCGGCCGCCGGTCCGCGGCCATTCTCGCAAACATCCTGAGGCCGCTGACGAAGGATGCGCTCTTGCACGTGCAGAAGATCGACCCGTCGGCGACTTCGAACACCGACAGGCCGTCCCGTTGGTCGACGAGTGCGCCGTCAACTCCTACCTTCCCGTATTCGTTCACGAGAACCGCCGTCCGCCCACGGCTCGAAGCGAGGATTCGATTCAAAAACGTGGTCTTTCCCGCGCCCAGGAACCCCGTCAGCAGGACAAGACGAATCGGTTCATCCATGATGACTATTCTGTCACTTCGCGGACGGCTTGCGCCAGTTCGTCTTTGCTCGGTATTACGGAAATGAACTTCGGCTTCCCGTTGATCACGATCGTCGGAAGGTTCGCAACGCCGAGTTTTCCTAGACGGGCGATGTTCTCCGGCTGCGTGATCTTGTGTTCCACGACCTCGACCTTTCCGCCGAACTCGCTCTCCATCTGATCCGCTGCCGCCTTCATATATCCGCACGCCGCGCACGTGGCGCTGTCGATCGTCAGAACCTCGATCAACGGGTGGTCCAGGTTCGCGTAGTCGGGCAACTCGACGGTGATATCGGCGTCCTGTTTCACGTATCCATCGATGAGACCGCGCGCCGCTTCCGTGTCCTGCACCGCCATCGCAACGCCGATGACGTTTTCCGCCGGAACGCCGTAGGGCATGTCACACCCGGGCGCCAGAATGAAGTTACGCCGCCCCATGGCGTCGATCTTCTCCAGCGCCGCCGCCTGCGCATCCATCTGGTTGCCGAGCAGCATTACCACGGTGAGTTGGATATTACCACTGATGACGATGTCGTACCGGTCGGTCGTCTTTTTCGCCTCTACCATGTCGATATTCTCATCGATGCTCACGCAGTCAGGGCCGGTCTTGCACATCTCTTCGATATTCTTCGTTGCGTCGCCGCAGACGAAGAAGGAACTCATGACGCCCTTTTCGCGCAAGGCGGCAAAGAGGCGCGAGTACGGTCCGTTCATGAACTGCGCGAAGGAGTCGGGCGATATCTGCGAAATAAGCGGGTCCACCGCTCCGATCACGTCCATCCCGGCGTCGATGTAGTATCCGGCCACAGCCAGGAAGACGTCGGTGCAGTACTCGAGCAATCGGGACACGTATTCCGGGTCGTCGTACATGTCCATAAAGATGTCCGTTCCACGAAGATGACTGGCGAGCGTAAAGGGACCGCAGGCGAGCCCGTAGAGCGCGGTGCCATCCGCGGCCTTTCGAAAACGTCTCATCACATCGGTGACAAGAGCGATCCGTCCCTCATCCGGTCCCGGAATGTGCGTTGGAACGACCGGTTCCTCCGCCAGGGGGTGACCGGCGACGCTTGGCGGCGCTTCGTCGGCCCACCGCAACTCGCACCCGAGTACTTCCGCTTCGATCTGGAGATCGAAGACAACCGGCATGCCGTCCGGGGAGTACTGCTTCCGTGCCTCTACCAGGCACTCGTAGAGCTTGTCGCCGTCGCGCAGGACCTCCGTCGCGGAGTACCCCTTGAGCGCTCCGATCTGTACTCCGGTGTACGGTACCCACGGAACGCGTGGCAGATCCTCGTTCTTCATCGCTCGTGTTATCAGTTCTAAACCGGTCATCACTCCTCCTTCCGCCGGCTCCCGGCGGGAATAGGCCTACGATAGGCGACGGGGACCGCAGCGGTCTTGCACGCATTTACGAATTCCGGACGATTTTCTACCTTTGAACGTAGATGGAACCATCCGCGGCCCGTTTCGACCACCAACGCGCACTCGATGCAACGGACCACTTCGCCGAATCGACCGGCTTGGTGTGCGTTCTGATCGATGCGGACGGGAGACCGCTGGCGCGTCGTTCCGGAGACGACCCGCAACAGGCGCTCCCGTGTCCCTTCTGCCGAGCCTTTCACGCCGCGACCGCACGGACCGTCGCGTGCCGTGACTCGCACCTCTACGGTGCGTTCCAGTCAATGCGCTTCGGGGGCCGGTACACGTACTTTTGTCCCTTGGGCCTCACACACGTGGCCGCACCCATCGTCGTCGAAGGGCGCCTCGTGGCGTCGCTCGTCCTTGGGCCGATTCTTCTCGTCGACCACGACGATTTTATGAGCGAACTCTCCGTGCGCCAGGGTTTGTCCCCTGACGCGATCCGGACAATCGAACCGGCCGCGAAGCGCGTGCCGGTCGTGTCGACAAGGCGCACCAGGGCACTCAGTGAGATGCTCCTCTTCACCGCGTCGTGGATCTCCGGGGCAAATGTTCGAGATCTCGTGGAAGAGGAGGAACGGCTGAGCCGGGAAGCGCGCGTGTCGGACTACATTCACGACATCAAGACGATGGGGGGCGATAGCTTTTCGCTGTACCCCGCCGAGACGGAGGGGGACCTGCTCGCGGCGATTCGAGCCGGCGACCGCGAGGGGGCCCGGGAGGTCCTCGCCCGGTTGCTCGCAACGATACGGGTCAGCGCGGGAAGCGACTACGACACGGTCAAGGCACGCGTTCTGGAACTGGTGGTGCTCCTATCCCGGGCGGCCATCGACGGCGGTGCCGATGCGGAGAGCGTCTTCGGCATCAATTATCGCGCTCTTACCGAGGTGGACCACCAATCCACCGTGGAGGCGCTCTGCGACTGGATTGCGGGGATAGCCGAACGGTACGTTCAGTTCGTTTTCGATGTCCGTAGCGCGGGTTGGAGCGACGCGGTGATTCGCGCGAGCCGGGCTATGAGACGCCGTTTTGTCGAGAAGATCGGCCTGGAGGATATCGCCCGCGACGTCAATCTCAGCCCCGCGTACCTTTCGCGGGTCTTCAAGGAAGAGATGGGCATCGGGTTTTCGTCATATCTGAACGACCTCCGCGTGGACAGGGCAAAACGCCTGCTCACCACCACAGACCGGCCGATCCTCGCGATCTCCCTGGATGTCGGATACTCCGATCAAAGTCACTTCTCCCGCGTCTTTCGGGAGCGCACCGGCCTCTCACCGGCCAAGTTCCGAACCGCGTCGGGTTTGATACCGGCGAACACCGAAGAGATACACGATTAGAACGAGACTACCTCGCCGCGCCTCGATCCACGTTTTGTCGGTCACGTTTGGCGCTTTTTGCATGGTACGCGGCACGTCCTGTTATCCCATCTGCGGTGGGTTCGCGGCACATTATGCATGAAGGAGAGAGGAAAGATGGTAGAGAGCAAAGTCGTTTTGATTACCGGTGCGTCGTCCGGCATAGGAAAAGCCACGGCGGAGCAGCTTCTGGATGAAGGGTACACCGTGTACGCCGCCGCGCGCCGCGTTGATCGTATGGCGGGCCTCAAGGAGAGAGGCGGCATACCGGTGAACATGGATGTCACGAAGGAAGAAGACATCACCCGCGTGATCGCGCAGATCATCTCCGAACAGGGACGCATCGACGTACTCTTCAACAACGCCGGCTTTGGTCAGTACGGCGCCGTTGAGGACGTGACCATGGAGCGAGCGCGATACCAGTTCGACGTCTGTCTCTTTGGCGTGGCGCGCCTTACGCAGGAAGTGCTTCCGCACATGCGCAAGCGGGGAAGCGGTACCATCGTGAACACCTCGTCCATGGGCGGGAAGATCTACACACCCCTCGGGGCGTGGTACCACGCGGCGAAACACGCCCTTGAAGGGTGGAGCGACTGTCTTCGGCTCGAGGTGGAGCAGTTCGGCATCAAAGTGGTAGTGATCGAGCCGGGTCTCATCGAAACGGAGTTCGGCGAAGTGGTGGCGAGGCCTATTGAAGAGATCGCCGGTGACGGACCCTATCGACCGATGGTGGATGCCCTCTACAAGAGCATGATGGGCGGCAATACAAAGTACTCACCGCCGTCGGTGATTGCGAAGGTCGTTTCCAGGGCCATCTCCGCGCGGAAACCAAAAACGCGCTACGTGGCCGGTTCCATGGGCAAGACGCTCATCCGCATGCGTCGCCTCCTCGGCGACCGGGGGTTCGACCGGATGTTGCGCAAGCAGATGTTGGGCGGCTGATCTCACTCTCTATTCCCGCGAGCCGGCCCACACTCGCCGGCACAATAGCGACAGCGCCGAAAACGTGCGCTAGTTGATCTCCAGGTCGTCCCTGCAAGGCAGCGGTTGAAGCCGCTCGGAGGGGAGGGTCTGGTACCAAAACGCCGTTGACGCGATGTCGTCCTGAAGAGGCAGGTAGCGCCGGTTCGGTCCAGCCGATGGCCAGTTTCTCCATCCCAACGCCTGGATCGTCACGCGAATCCGATTGGTAAAGTGTATTGGATCGAGGACGTGCCAACGATACATGCCGAAGCGCATTTGAGACCGGTAGACGCCGTCCGGTTTTTCAACCACGGGGAGGCCGCTGTAGGAGTTGGTGAATTCACAATACTCCTCGGCATCGAACTTTTCAAAGTTGTACGAGCCGAGAAAATAGTCCTCGGTTCCCGTTCCGCAGATCGTCGGAAACTCAGTGTCGTCGTCGATGTACGCCTTGACCTCTCCCTCTCCCCACCATCCCGAGTTGTTTACACCCCACGCGATGTATGTACCCACATACCTCCCGCGTCCGGTCACGCCGTCCAGAATCGTGTGGGTCTGCTGGTACGGCAACGGATTGGATCTACGAAATGACGCATGGAAGTAGAGTGAGTCTTTGGAAACGTCTTCAAGGGTGTAGTCCAATTGGTAGTACACATACGCGTCATCAGGACTCAGATTCTCCAGTTCGACCCGGCAACCCTCGGCAAAAGGCATCACCCACCAGCAGTTGAGCGCACACTTCGGGTTGACCGTAACGGGAATGGAGTCGATCTGCTTGATCGTCTTGAGGCCGGAGGCGAAGAAATCCCCCAGCGGAACTTCGACCGATGGATAGTCGCTGTCATTCCAATAAAATCGCAGGACAAATGTGCGCAGCTGTTCCGCAAGGACCGTGATCCACAGGTGCCGGATCACTCCAGGACCTTCAATTCGTGCAAGATCGCGTCGTTCACCCGACGTCAGGAGAATTGACGGTGAGATTTTCCACCCGGGTCCCAGGTCTCTCGCCATTTCAGCGCCTGTGCCGGTCGTCGCGCGGCCGCCGCCTCCGGTTTCTCCGGTAGGGTTCTCGGGTGTAATGGAGCGGCTTACGGCCGATCCGCCCACGCAGAGGGATTCCAACCCAAATCCAGTCATAGGTGCTCTCCTATTTTATTTGATTGCCCCGGCCGTGAGGCCGCTTTGAAACTGTCGTTGCAGGAGGAGGTACAAGATTACGATCGGTAGCGACGCGAGCAGGACCGCAGCGAAGACAAGATCCCAATCCGTCGTGTAGGTGCCGATGGCGCTATAAATCCCCGTCGTGATCGTTCTTCCTCTGGCAGACCCCAATATGTACAGCGGCGGCAGGAAATCGTTCCAGATCCACATTCCGAGAAAGATCACGACCGTGGCGGTGCAGCTCCTCAGCAGGGGGAAGACAATCCGAAAAAAGGTCTGAATCGGCGTGGCCCCGTCGATCGCCGCCGACTCATCCAGGCTGGGAGGAATGGTGCGAATAAACTCGGTGTAGATCAGAACTCCGAAAGAGATATAGGTACCGCCGTAGAAAAAGATCAAGCCCGGCAGCGTTCCCATGAGCTTCAAGAACTGAAGTGTCTTGATGCTGGGAATGAGGATATTTTGAACAGGTATCATCATCCCGGTCAACACCAGGACGTAGAGGATCCTCATCGCCCGGGAACGCCGCCGCGCAAAGACGAACGCGAGCATTGACGAACAGATAATCAGGACCGTCAACGACCCGGCGGTAATGAAGACGCTGTTGACGTACAGGGACAGGATATTCGCTTCGGTCAGCGCCCGCGCGAGATTGTCGAGAATCGGCGGGACCGGCAACCCAAGCGGATTCTTCACGATCTGATCGTACGGTTTGAACGCGTTCGTGACGGCGACGTAGAGCGGCAGTACGTAAAGGAAGATCAGCAGGGCCATCACGAGCCGGCCGGCCGTTGCGGTAACACGATTCTTCAGAGCGTTCACGTTTAGTAGCTAATCTCCTTTCGATTGAGTATGGCCATTTGTATTGCGGATATTGTCAATGTGAGCAGCAGCAACACGAGTACGATGGCAGAGGAGTAACCGAACAAATTGTACTCGAATGCGCGTTCTATGGCGTACACGGTGATCGTCTGGATGTACCCCGGTACCATGACTTTGACGAAGTCGTATTGTTTGAGTCCCCAGACAACCGCGGCGATCGAGTTGATGATGATCGCGGGCCGCAAGAGTGGTAGCGTGATATAGAAGAAGCGTTGAGGATTTGAAACGCCGTCGATGCTCGCCGCTTCGTAGACTTCTAGCGGGATGGATTTTAGACTTGCCACATAGATCGTCGTGTAAAAGCCGAGAGCGGCCCACGAGATGACCCACGATACCATCAGAACAACCACGCCCACCCCGGCATACAGATCGAGCGCGGGGACTCCAAACCATCCGAGGACGGTATTGATGATGCCTCCGTTCGTTTGAGTCATGTAGGCCCATATAAATGAGACCACGACCGGGCTGAGAATCGCAGGGATGAAGATGAGGGTTCTACTTATCCGGAATACCCACCCACGCCGTTCAATCGCC